>NZ_JANMUN010000088.1:0-16971 GCF_031391665.1 Ferruginibacter sp. | reverse complement strand
TCTGTAACAGCTTTAAATCCGCAAAAAACAATGCCGGGATATTCCATGCCGCCAATATTAGTGGCTACATTTACAGCGCATGGATAAGGATATTCGTACCAGCGCTTACTGTAATTTTCAATACTACCCTTGGTATATTCTGTTGCCCTGCTCCAGCCTTTTTGCCCTGCACTTTCAGCCGGGTATGCACTTATGGCAAGGGAAGTTTTGCCACTTGGCAGGTTTATTTTAGCCGCATCCCAAATAAAACTTTTTGATGATGCCCAGGCCACATCTCTTGAGTTATTGATTTTATACTTCCAGGTTAATGTGGTTGCTGCCGGCCTTGATGATGATTTTCCTACTTCTTTTTCTGTTTGTATCGTTACTGTTTCATCACTTTTTTTTGCTTGCTCCAACCGGGCAATTTGTGTGGGTGTTAATACTTCTGCAGCATTTTGCAACTCGCCGCTGCAAACTACAATATGGCTTGCAGGTGCTGTAATGGCCACTTCAAAATCGCCGTACTCTAAATAAAATTCGCTTGGGCCAAGGTAAGGGTCGGTGTTCCATCCACGTACATCATCAAACACACACATTTTAGGGTACCATTGCGCCACAGTAAAAATATTACCCTGCTTTGTTTTTAAAATGCCGCAGCGGTCGGCGCCATACTCCGGCAATGTAAAAGAAAAATCCATTTTTATTTTTATAACATCGCCGCCGGGTTTCATTGCTTTTGGTAAACGAATTTGCATACGGGTATCGGTTATAATATAATCTGCAGCAGTGCCATCTTCATATTTTACATTAGTAATTTTATCTCCGCCGTTAAAATCACTTTTGCTATCGCCATAGCGGCTGCGACTGCCCACAGGCATACGTGCCTGGCCACGGCTTGTTTTATTAAATAAATTTTGCTCCAACTGCAACCATAAAAAAGGTAATGCATGCGGACTGTTATTTTTATAGGTAATGATTACACTGCCGGTTATTTGATTAGTTACATCATTTAAAGAAGCAGTAATTTGATAATCGGCATTGTTTTGCCAGTAGCCTACGTTGGGTTCGCCGGTTGCGGCCCTGCTGATGGTGCCGCCTGAGGGGTAAAATAATGGTGAGAATAAATTATGAGGATTATATTTTGTTACAATGTTTTCTTCGTTTTGAGAAAATAATTGCACACTTAAAGTAAATAAGCATGTAAATAACAGGAATACTTTTTGCATGAGCTTTATTTTATTGTATGAAGGTAGATAAAACAAGTTTACTGTTAAAACCGCACAAATAAATAAGCGTTTAAGGGCTTTAAAGTTTTTTATAAAATTGTTATTAATAAACCTGCTGCAATTTTTATCTTTGAGGCTGAACAATTTTTATCATGTACAATACTGAGCAAACAAAACAACTGCAGGAAAAAACAAAAGATTTATTAAAATCTGAAATCGGCAATCTGAAATCTGAAATTAATACCCTCCGAAATGTTTTACGTTTTCATGAATACCGCTATTATGTACAAAACGATCCGATTATCAGCGATTTTGAATATGATACGCTTTATAAACAGTTAGAAAAGTTTGAAAAAGAAAATCCATCAGCAGTTACTAAAGATTCGCCAACACAGCGGATAGGCGCAGGGTTGGTAAAAGATTTTGCTAAGGTGCAGCACCTGGTGCCCATGCTTAGTTTAGAAAACAGTTATAACGAAGCCGATCTGCTGGACTGGGATAGAAAAGCAAAAGAATTAAGTGGCCTTGATACAATTGAATATTGTGTAGAGCCAAAATTCGATGGCGCCAGCATCTCCCTTATTTATGAAAATGATTTTTTTACAAGAGGTGCTACAAGAGGTGACGGCGTGGTAGGAGATGAAATTACCATTAATACCAAGCAAATAAAATCCGTACCTCTTTCTGCAAAATTCAGTGAGTTTGGTATTCAGCAAATTGAAATTCGTGGAGAAGTGCTGATGAATAAAAATAATTTTAAAACTTACAACGATAAATTAATTGAAGAAGGTATTCCGCCATTGGCAAACCCACGCAATGCTGCCTCCGGAAGTTTGCGTATAAAAGATACTGCCGAAGTGGGCAAAAGAAATTTAGAAGCCTTTTTATACCACGTTAGTTATATAGTTGATAGTTTAAAGTTGGCAGCTGACAGAAAAAACACAGACGGCCAACTAACAACTAACAACCCTCAACCCTCAACCCACAGCGGTATGCTGGAAATGTTGTGGAACTTAGGTTTTAGAAGCCCGAAAAAAGAAATGAAAGTAGTGCAGGGCATTGCCGGTGTAATACAATATGTAGAAGAATTTGAAAATAAAAGAGATAACCTGCCTTACGAAATTGACGGTATGGTTATTAAAGTAAACGATTTGCAGTTACAGGAAAGGTTGGGCATGACCTCTCATCACCCACGTTGGGCTATTGCTTTTAAATTTAAAGCCCGGCAGGCCACCAGTAAATTAGTGGGTGTGGAGTTTCAGGTGGGGCGTACCGGTGCTGTTACACCTGTAGCAAAATTAGAACCTGTGCAGGTGGGTGGTGTAACGGTTAGCAGCATTTCTATCCATAACGAGGAGTACATTAAAGAGAAAGATTTAATGCTGGGTGATACCGTTTTAATTGAACGGGCTGGTGATGTTATTCCTCAAATTGTGAAATCTTTTACCGAGTTGAGAAATGGCAATGAACAAAAAATTATTTTCCCCACTACATGCCCGGTATGCTCCCACGTTTTATTTAAAACCGAAGATGAAGCAGTATGGCGCTGCACCAATATTAATTGTGAAGCACAGGTGGTAGAAAGAATAATACATTTTGTAAGTAAAGATGCCATGGACATACGCAGTTTTGGCGATGCCAACGTAAGAAAGTTTTACGAATTGGGTTTTTTAAAGGATGTGCCCGGTGTTTATAATTTGCCGTTTGATGAAATAAAAAAAATGGGGGGGTTTGGAGAAAAGTCGATAACCAATTTACAGTCGGCTATTGAAGGCAGTAAAACGCAGCCACTGCACAGGGTTATATATGGGCTGGGCATACGCTATGCAGGAGAAAATACTGCTAAAACCCTTGCCAAAGCTGTTACTCACCTTAACGATTTTGCTAATTATACCGAAGAGCAATTGCAGCAACTGGAAGACGTTGGCGTAAAAGTGGCTAAAAGTATTCATGCGTTTTTTTCAGATGCAGACAATATAAAATTGATAAAAAGACTGGAAGAACTGGGTATAAATCTTAAAAATGAAAAGGGGGTATTAGCCGCCGATGGCAGCTTATCGGGCCAAACATTTTTATTTACTGGCACCTTAAATAAACTTAAACGGAGCGATGCAGAAGCAATGGTAGAAAAAAATGGCGGCAAAATTGCAGGTAGCGTTAGTAGTAAATTAAATTACCTTGTTGTGGGGGAAGATGCCGGCAGTAAATTTGAAAAAGCAAAAAAGATAAATACCGTTCAAATAATAAGTGAAGAAGATTTTATTAAAATGCTCTCCTGATCACAAAAATTTTTTTATATTTATAGTCAACTTTATTCATTTGTAAAAACAATTTTTCGGGTAAGCTCAAATACCCGTATCAAACTCTTAAAAAATCATAGCACATGATTAAAAAAATTAGTGGTGAAACCTGGAAACCAATTCAGTTCACCGGTCACAAAACACTTCGTAAAAAATATGCAGTTTCATCTTTAGGGCGTGCTGCCAGTTTTAGCGAAAATGTTACAGAAGATGGTAAATTACTAACCGGATCTATCACATCGGGTTACCGTACCCTTAATCTTCATGTAAATGGCGGCAATGGTACCATTTACATCCATCGTGAAGTTGCCAGGCAGTTTTGCAAAAAAGCATCGCCAAAACACAAGTATGTTATCCATGTAAATCACAAAAAAAAGGATAACGGTTATAAAAATTTAAAGTGGGCAACGTTAGATGAAGTAAGCAGCCACCAGCAATTTAGTCCTGAAAAAATTGCTTATAAAAAGAGGCAGGCTAATCAAACCGAAGGATTAAAACTTAATGCGGTACAGGTAAAAGCCATTAAGGAAATGATAAAAAATCCGAAAAGAAAATTAACCTACAAGCAAATTGCAGCAAAATATAAAGTAAGCGAAATGACTTTATACCGTATTAAAAGCGGCGAGAACTGGGGCAGGGTGAAATAGAAAAGTAATTAATTAGGAATTTATAATTAGGAATTGGCTTATGGCTGATTCCTTTTTTGTTTTTATGTAAATTTGTTCTCTTTAATAATATTTTATGCTGCAATTATCTACTTTAAAATTTTTAAAAGATCTACACAAGAACAACAACAGGCCCTGGTTTGAAGCACACCGCAAACAATACGAGTTGGTAAAGGAAGATTTTCTTTTACTTACAGAAAAACTTATTGCAGGCATTGCCGCATTTGATAAACCAATTGCACTTTTAAAAGCAAAAGAATGTACGTTTCGTATTAACCGTGATGTGAGGTTTAGTAAAGATAAAAGCCCTTATAAAAATAATATTGCCGGTTACTTTAACCGCAACGGAAAAAAGGGTAATGGAGCAGGCTATTATTTACATATCGAACCGGGCAAAAGTTTTGCCGCTGGGGGTATATGGATGCCCGAACCTAAAGACCTGATTAAAATAAGGCAGGAAATTGATTACAGTTTTGATGAGTGGAAAAAAATTATCAGCAACCTATCATTTAAAAAAACATTTGCCGAAGGCGTAAAAGGAGAAGCGTTAGTAAGGCCGCCAAAAGGTTATGAAGAAGATAACCCCGCCATTCAATATTTAAAACAAAAGAGTTTTATTGTATCCAAACCTTTCACCGATGCGGAAGTGCAAAGCAAAACATTTGTAAAAGAAGTGGCTAATACATTTAAAGCAATGAAACCGATGCTTGATTTTTTAAATGCAGCTGTGGAATAATTTTATGGTTGAAAAAAAACGGCCAGAGATAAAAATCTCCGGCCTTGCTTACCTCTGAAACCACAAGAAAAAAAGGTATAATAATATTATTATGTTTTATTAAACAGTTGATTTTTTAAAAAAGCGAATGTAATTGGATGATAACCGGTTTTGTACAATACAAACTTCCGTAGAGCTTTAAATAAGATTGGAGTGGATTAAATAACCTGAGCAGGATGTAAAAGTAAGGATTTTTTTGTACTTAAGTAATTTATTTTTTTAAATCTTTCCGGCGGCCTTTAATTCATGGTTAGCCAGGTTAAACAGTTGCCGTCTTTTGCGGTTATACCACCACTTTGGTGCGGTTTTTTTCATTAAGGTATCAATATTTCTCATACCAAAAAGTTTCCAAAGGCCTGTAAGTTTACCGCCAATACCGCTCTGTAAAGCCCTCAGGCTCATTGCAAAACCTCCTTCAATATACTCCATATGATGAAAATAACCGGCGGGCATAAACAATGTATCGCCATGTTCCAGAATCACTTCGTAACCTTTTGCCAGTTTAACTGCCGGAAAGTTTTCATAATCAAAATCTTTACTGTAATTGGCAAAATTTGCAAGGCTTAATACTTCCCAGGGTTTGCGGTACAATTTGTACTGCTCTTCAAAAGGAAATAACAGTACTTTTTTCTTACCAATAAACTGTGTATGGAGTATATGGCTCATATCTATATCAAAGTGTATATGGGTAACCGAACCCTGCCCGCCCACAAATAGCATGGGATATTTTTTAACAAAGCCTTTCATTAAATCTTCGGGCCACGTAAAATCGCTCACTACCTGCGGTGCATGCTGAAAAATATTGAAAAGAAAAATTCGTAAATCCAAAGGGCCTTCTTTTACTTTTTTAAGATACTCCCCAAACTTCATATAAGCATCGGCCGTATTAATAGGTGTGTAAGCATCGCTTTTTACATTATTATAAACACCCACTTCTTTATCCCCCACCGTATCAATAAAATAATCCCAGCTCCACTTTTTATACGCCGGCCATTCTTTCGAAAGGTTTTTTATAACCACGGGACGCATGGTTTTATAATATTTATTCTTAAAATCTGCGGCAGAAATTGTATCCACCGTATCTACAGCCTGTAATTGCATAGTTTAAGTTTTTCCCGTGGCAAAATTAGTAATTTATACCTGCCAAAAATATATAAAAAAGAAGTTACAAAAACTAATATGCGTTAGTTTTGTTAAAAACAAAGAATGTCTAAAATTAAGTTGGGTAAAAATACCAGCAAAAAAGATGTCATCATAAAAAAATCCTCTGCTCTTTTTAAAACAAAAGGATTTAATGCTGCATCTATGAGGGAACTGGCAGATGCTGTTGGTGTTGAGGCGCCCAGTCTGTATAATCATATTGGCAGTAAGAGTGAATTATTACAAACTATTTGTTTTAAAGTGGCTAACGAATTTACCACTCAGCTTACCGAAACAGAAAATAAAAAATGCAGCATTACCGATAAGATTGAACTGATCATACGTTTTCACATCACCATGATGCTGGATAAATTTGATGAAGTATTTGTTGCCAACCACGAGTGGAAACATTTGCAGGAACCATTTTTAAGTAACTTTTTAAACCAGCGCCGCAATTACGAAAAAAGATTGGTAGCAATAATAGAAGAAGGCATTGCAAAAAAAGAATTAAAAAATATTAATCCTTATGTGGCAGTACTTACTTTATTATCCGCTGTACGTGGGTTGGAGTTTTGGCAGCGGCATAAAAAAAATATCAGCATTAAAGTTTTAGAAGATGATATGGTAACACATTTATTAAAAGGCATTACAATGCTTTAACAGCACAACAGAACAAAAAATAAATTTTATGGCAGTACATTTTCATACTTTAAAAATTAAAGCAATTAAAAAAGAAACACCCGATTGTGTTTCGATTGCATTTGACATTCCGGAAGAATTAAAAACAATATTTAGTTTTGAACAGGGGCAAAATATTACCCTTAAAAAAAATATTGATGGCGAAGAGTTGCGCCGCTCTTACTCCATCTGCAGCGCACCTTTTGAAAATGAATTGAAAGTGGCTGTAAAAAAAGTTACCGATGGAAAATTTTCCTGTTATGCCAATGATACATTAAAAGAAGGTGATGCAATAGAAGTGTTGCCGCCAACCGGAAAGTTTAACACCCGATTGCAAGCTTCCAATAATAAACAGTATGCAGCTTTTGCAGCAGGCAGCGGTATTACGCCTGTATTGTCTATTATTAAAACCACTTTACAAGCCGAACCGCAAAGCAGTTTTACCTTAATATTTGGCAACCGCAACCGCAGCTCCATTATTTTTTTTGAAGAACTGGAAGCACTAAAAAACATATACCTGCAGCGCTTTAATTTCATCAATATATTAAGCAGAGAAAAAACAGAAATAACCATTAATTACGGAAGAATTGATAAACAAAAATTAACTGACCTGAATAAAATAATTAATTACAACAGTATAGATGATTATTTTATTTGCGGCCCCGAAGAAATGATTTTTTGTGTTAAAGATTTTTTAGAGCAACTAGGAATTGAAAAAAAGAAAATTCATTTTGAATTATTTACAACACCCGGACAAAATAAAATAAAAGAACAAACAACAGCTAACGTAAACAGCGGCGCAAAAAGTAAAGTAACTATAATGGCTGATGGCAGAAGTTTTGATTTTGATTTGGCCTTTAACAGCGCTACCATTTTAGATGCTGCATTGCAACAGGGCGCCGATTTACCTTTTGCCTGCAAAGGCGGCATGTGCTGCACCTGCAAAGCAAAGCTTTTAGAAGGCGAAGTAAAAATGGATGTAAACTGGGGATTAGAAGATGAAGAAGTAAAGCAGGGTTTTATACTTACCTGCCAAAGCCATCCATTAACGGAAAAAGTGGTAGTAGATTTTGATATAAAATAAATTATTTTTGCTAAGGCATTTTAATCATTTTACATGAAAAAAATACAAGGAGAAAAATGGAAAGTAATTACTTTTCATAAAACCGCTTTTGGCAAGCAATATGCCATTTCAAACCTCGGCAGGTTAGTTTGTTTTGATAAACAACCAAATGATGGCACTGCAGTGAAAGGATCTTTGCAGGAAGGGTACCCGATTTGGCGTTTTAGAAAAAAGAAAAAGAATGGCACTACAATATATCCTGGAATTTTACTGCATCGCTTAGTAGCCCAAAATTTTTTACCTGCGCCACAAAAAGGCGAAAAGGTAGTTATACATTTTAATTATAAAAAAACAGATAACCGCTATACCAACCTTGGCTGGGCAACTATACCGGAAGCCTCGGCGCATGCACAAGGCAGTCCGTTTGTAAAAAAAGCAAGAAAACTGGCGGCTGAAAATGGAACTGGGGGCAACACCAAACTTACTATTGAAAAAGTAAAAGAAATTAAAGAATTATTATCGAAAGGTAAAACCTTAAAAGAGATTGCTGCAAAATATAAAGTAAGTGATATGCAGATTTATCGTATTAAAATTGGCGAAAACTGGAAGCATGTTAAATAAAAAACCTGCCGCAAAAAATGCAACAGGGACTTTTACTTTGAAAAACTTACAGTCTTAAAAATATTTTAACTAAAAATAATTACCGCCATCAGAATTAGAATAATCAATAAATCTTTTGTACATAAAGTTGCTTTTAATTAAAAAAATAAATGCAGCTGCTACTGTGCGGCAGCTGCATTAAACTCAAGCACCATTTTTACTCAACAATAATTTTGCCTGCAATTTTATCTTCCCTTCCAATTAATCTTACAAAATACACTCCTTTACATAAGTTGGCAATATTATAACGGTTAGTAAGCTCTTTATTCATTTTCATTACTATTTTACCTGTAATATCTATTATTTGAATTTGTTTAAATGCTGCTGCGCCATTGATAATAATATAATCTTTTGCCGGATTTGGTAAAATACTCACGCTGTATTTTTTACTAAAATCAATTTTCACAATGTTGCTGTAAGTAAAGTGGCCATCTTTATCTATCAATTTTAAGCGGTAATAATTTACGCCATTAAATGGTTGATTATCGTGTATAGTATAATTGGCTTTTTCATAACTGCCTTTTGCTAATACAGTATTTATTTTTGTAAAACCGCCTGAAGTGCCGCTTCTTTCTATTTCAAAGTTTCCAAAATTTATTTCATGCTCTGTTTGCCAGCTAATTCTAACAGCATTATTTTCTTTAACAGCATCAAAGTTTATCAACGTTAAGGGTAACACTGAAAAAGTATTTTTTGCAAAGTAAAAAGATGAGAAAGATGAAATACTTGCAGAAAGCACATAACCATATTCATATAAAGATGCAGTAGTGATTAATTTTGATGCATTAAGAGTTATAGTACCATTGCATGGTTGTTGATTTTTGAATATTGCCACATCATTAATTGTATTAACACCGGATGGCTGGCTTTGTGAATTCACTGCATTTTTTAAAGCAATAAATTCACTTGTTTTTATATACAGTCTTATATCAACATTGGTTGCCGGTTGGGTTTGTACTGTTATAGCAATATTCCTGTCCATATACAATTGCTTTAATGGATCTTCTCTAACCGTGCCGCTGTTTATATATGTTGATGCACTTACATTTCCTAAATTATTGCCATTGGCTTTTATCTCGGCCACCACTTCGCCTGCAGTATTTAAAATGGGCACCCATTGATTATAATTGGTTGCATTAATAACAACCACCGGATAATTTTCGCAGCTATTAGGTATGCCATTGGCAATAAATGCCGGTACAACCGTAAGGCCGTTGTGTGTAGAAGGTAAATTAAAACTACTTGCTGGTGTGTAAGTTGATCGTGTAGTAACAGTGTTTGTTACAGGATCAAGCTGAATAACATTTACATTATTTGCTCCTCTGGTAATGCAATACAAAAAATTTCCGTTTACGGTTAACGGGCCTGGCGGATCGTAACCAGTACCGCCTGCATTGGTTGTAAAATTATAAATAGTGGTAAGCACATTGGTAGCAGGGTCAAGTTGTAAAATACTACCTCTTCCATTGGCTCCCCCAGAGAAAGCCGTCATGTAAAATTTGTTATTGTACAATGTTGGTGCGTTGGATACACTAACGCCGCCGCCTGATGTAAACGAAGCAACAGTTGATGCTGTGTTAGCAACAGGATCGTACATAATTACGCCGCCATTATTATTAGCACCGCCACCCAAAGTGGTTCCATACAATTTGTTGTTGTATAAAGTAAAGGCGCCGTTTGGAGCATTACTTCCGGCGTTCTGTACATCAAATAATTTGCTGAGTACACCTGTTGCAGGATCGTATGAATAGATGATACCAGCATTGCCAATACCATTTGCATTCGTCATCCCATATAATTTGTTATTATAAACGGTAGGTTCGCCAACAGGAAATGAGCCGGCAATGGGTTGCATATCTTTTTTCATATAACTGCTTGTTGCCGGATCATACTCATATAATATTCCGATGTCGCTGATTCCTCCGTTGTTGGTAGTACCATATAATTTACCATTGTAAGCAATGGGTGCAGATACCGGAGCCCGGCCATTAGCTGCACTGTTAGGATAGTCAAACAAAAACTTACGGGAATAAACGGAGGTAGATGGGTCGAACTCCCATAGGCAACCATAAGGAGTACCGAAAACTTCCTGCGGCCCCTGGTAACAGATGCCGTATATTTTGCCATTTAACAAAACAGGCTTGCCCAAAGGTATGCGTCCGTTTTCAGCAGCATTAAAAGTTTTCTTTTTTGTAACGGTGTTGGCAACATAATCATACTCAAACAAATTGCCCTGGTTTGTATAACCTCCGTTAAAACTTACTGCATAAAATTTTGTATTAAATAATGTAAGTGTACTGCCTGGGTTAATGCTGTTATCATAATTATTGGATAGAAAATCATATTTTTTTACAACAGTTGTAGGGTTGGCTGGGTCCCATTCATACACGGTTCCTGTACCATTAACGCCACCTGTACCGCAAAGGGCAAGAAATTTAGAGCCGTTCTGTACTAATTTACCAAGCGGTCCTCCACCGGTAACGGTATAATTAAAATCAACCAGTTTAGTAAATACATTACCAACAGGGTTCAGCTCAAACAAGGTTCCCTGACTATTGGCACCGCCCCCATTTAAACAGCCGTACAATTTATTATTGTACACAATCATTTCATTGTTATTGGCTGCTCCGCCACTTGTACCATCAAAATTTTTTACAATAGTAGTATTAGAGCCATAAGGTAACAATGGGTCTATCATCAACAAAGTGCCGAAATTATTGGCGCCTCCCTGCTGTGTAGTACAATACAACTTATTATTGTATGTGGTTACATTGCTGTAAAAAGTCCACCCGTTTGAGCCTGCTCCCGAGCCGTTCATGTCAACAAGTTTTGTATATACATTTGTAACCGGATCCCATTCAAATACAACCCCCACATTACTGGTGCCACCAGATGCACTTGTACCATACATTTTATTATTTAAAAGACGAAGTGAATTTTGTGGAGAACTGCCACCTGCGCCTGTAAAATCATATTTTTTTGTGTAAACATTTGTTGCAGGATCCCACTCAAAAATTACTCCGGCACCATTAACACCATTTTCGGCACCCAGGCCATAAAATTTATTATTGTACAACAATAACGAACCTTTGGGTCCTCCGCCTGTGGCTGAAACATTTGGTCCAAAATCAAACTTTTTTGTATAGATATTTGCAACGGGGTCGTATTCAAAAATGGTTCCATAATTACTTACTCCTCCCCGGTAAGTAGTGCCATACAATTTTCCGTTATGGGGTATCATTTCCAGGTTAGCGGGGTTTGCACCAAATGTGGTTACCGGAAAATCATATTGCACCTGCATATTTTGTCCCGAGCTATCGGTACTGAACAAATAACCGTTTGATTGCTGGTTGCTTTGTGGTGTGCCGCCAACTAAACCAAATAATTTAGAAACGCCTTGTGATTTTGCTGATACACCAAGTAACAAAGGCATAACAACCAATAATGTAAATTTTTTCATATCCCTGATTTTATATAATAATATATGGTTATTGATTTAAGGGATATTGGAAGGAGATGTAAAATTTCATTTTTAATAACGGCGGGCAAATACTCAATTTGTAGTAGCAGTAATTTTTTTCATTAAGTGCTATTTCTTACTAATGAAATTATTCATCATTTTATTTTTTGAGTTTAAACCCATATGCCAACCGGACACTGAAAGTGCTGCCGGTAATTTTACCTGCGCTAACAATTCCTTTATCAATTCTTGAAAGGCCAGGTGCATAAACAGCATTAATACCAAGGCCAGGCAAAACTTTATTTAGTTTATATCCTGCCCCAAAGCACCAGCTAAAAAAAGCAGATTGTGTATATTTTTTAAAATCAAATTTTCCAGTTGTGTAGTCGCCTTTTGCACTAAGCATTAAACCCAATTGCGGGCCAGTTTCAAAATAAATACCAGGCTGAGTATGGTACTGCAATAACAGTGGAATATTAATACGTTTAATTGTAACTGTACCAGTAACAGTACTTCCATTACTTTTATAACTCTCTTCGGTACCCTCTGCAGAATGAAGCACATTTAACTCTGCCGAAAAATGTTTTGCAAACCCGTAATTAGCAAATACCCCTCCGCAAAAAAAGGTATGGCCGCTGGTGGAGTAAACAGCAGTATTACTGTATTTTTCTTTAGAAAAGTTTGCCCCGGTTTTTATACCAACTGAAAACTGAGACCGGGCAGTAAGCGAAAAGAATATTGTGCCTGATAGGATGATAATTTTTTTCATACTTTGTTTTTAAGGTTTTAAAAATTGTATAACAAAAATTGAATGTTTATTTAGTTGTATAAATACTTAATTTGTAGTAGCAATTTTTAAAATACAGGTATCTATAAAAAATTAACAGCAGATGAGGTACTTATTTATTTTATTTTATTTACTCTTTTTAGAAAGCATTAGTGCGCAAACAAGAAATATTGACAGCATGCAACAGCGCATTGCGGCAGCAGGCACTGATAAAGAAAAGTTAGAAGAGATTATAAAATTATCTGAGCTATCCATAAACCCTGACACTTTATTACCCTATGTGCAAATGGCAGAAGTGATTACTGCCAAAGAAAAAAATAATTTTGATATTACCAGGGCTGCGGTTGTAAGAGTTTATTATTATATCAGAAAGAATTACGTTGACAGCGCACTATCCATCATTAACCATTTAATACCGCTTTACAAAAATGATGAGAAGCGCCAGCCATATTACCTGGGCTTATTATTTTTTAAATCAAAAATATTAGACAGGGGCAACCGCTATACGCAATCGCTAACACAATTATACGAAGTATTGGAATTGGCTGAAATACAAAAAGATACCTTGGTACAAATACAAGCCAAAACCGGTATAGGATGGGTGCAGATGGAAATGGAGCAATATAACGAAGCGTTACGCTGGCTATACAAAGCTTTAAATACTTCAGTAAATAGAAAATTTTATAAAAATTATGGAGCGCTTTACAGCAATATTGCCAGCACTTATAATGCTTTAGGAAAAGCCGATTCAGCAAAAGCATATATTGATTTTGCAATAAAAGATGCCCGTGAAAATAATAATATGCTTTTTCTGGCTACAGCATTAAATATGCAGGCTAAAATATTTATTGATAGTAAGCAATCTCATTTGGCAGAGGCCCCTTTACATGAAGCGGTTGATATAAGAAAAAAAATGAACGACCCATTTTATACTGTATATGATATGAGCAGCCTGGCCAGTTATTATGCTAACAATAAACAAACCCAAAAAGGCATAGCAATATGTAAGGAAGGTATTATGCTGGCTAAACAAAGCGGCCTGTCATCACAATTACTAATGATATATCATTCACTTGCAGAAAATTATAAGGCAGCAAATAATACAATTGAATACAGCAAAACATTAGAAGATATTATAGCGCTAAAAGATTCGTTTAATAATATTAATTCATCTAAACTGTTGGCCGATATGCAGGCCCGTACAGCAGCACAAAAAAATGAGCAGACCATTGTACAGCAGAAATTAAATCTTACAATAAAAAATTACTGGCTTTTTGGCTCAGCTATTTTTACAGTAATGGCGGGTATTATTACCTGGCTGGGGTTTAAATATTACAATCGTAAACAAAAACTTAAAATGCAGTTTGCTCTTGACAAAGAAAAAAGTATTGCGGCACAATCTATAATTGATGCCGAAGAACAGGAACGTAAAAGAATTGCTGCCGATCTGCATGATAATATAGGTGCTTATGCTTCGGCAATACGTGCAGATGTGGAAAAAATAAGTGATAGCGGATTGGAAAAAAATAACGCTTCTCTGCAAAACCTGCAACAGCATTCGCAGGAAATTATTAATTCTTTAAGAGATACTATTTGGGTATTGAACAAAGATAATATTACAATTACCGGTATTAGCGACCGTATAAAAAATTACATAAGCAAGTTGCGTCCAACTTACGATACTGTTCAGTTTAATATCAGTGAGTCCATCGCAAATGATGTTCGTATCAGTTCCCAAAATGCATTAAACATGTTCAGGATAATACAGGAAGCTGTACACAATGCAATAAAGCATAGTAATGCCAGCACTGTTACTGTTACTATCAGCAGTAAAGAAACCATTGTAATAAAAATTACCGACGACGGTAATGGCCTGAAACAAAATAATACTACTGATGGTAATGGCCTGATAAATATGAAAGCAAGAGCCAGGGAGATTGGGATGCAGTTAAATATTAGCTCAATAACAAATGAAGGAACGGCAGTAGTGTTACAAACAGGTACTATAAATTAAGTATTGCGGAGCCATTTAAAAACAAAGAATTTGCAACAAGAAATAAATAAAATGACAAAAGCTATAAAGATTGGACTGGTAGATGACAAAGCCGTAAACCGCAGCAGTGTTACAGGAAAAATTAAGCAGTTTGAAGATCTGGAGTTTTGCTTTACAGCAGTTAATGGTAACGATTGTTTAGAGCAACTGAAAGGTTTGCCATTAGAAAAAATGCCACAGGTGATTTTTATGGATTTGGAAATGCCCGAAATGAATGGTGTGCAAACCATTAATATTGCAAGGGCTTTATACCCTGAAATTTATTTTATTGTATTAACTGTTTTTGATGATGATGATAAAATTTTTGAAGCTATTAAAGCCGGGGCCCACGGGTATTTACTTAAAGATGAAAGTGCCATTACATTACATAACGCTATAACCAATGTAATTGAAAACGGTGGTGCCCCTATGAGTGCCGCCATTGCCCGTAAAGCATTGGATATGCTTAGCAAAGCGCAACTGCAAACCGAAACAAAAATTGCCGAACCAAATTTATTAGATGCATTGGTTACCGAAAGAGAAAAAGAAATTTTGCTGCATACTATTAACGGGCTGGATGCAAAAAGAATTTCAGCAATACTCGATATAAGTGTATTAACCATCCGTAAACACACCGCCAACATTTACCAAAAACTGCATGTAAACAGCAAGGCCCAAATTATTAATCTGGCGCATAAAAATAATTGGGTGTAACTTCTTTCTATTCTTAAAATTCTCCACAAATAATTTTAACTAACACTTGTTAGTTTTTTTATTATTTTTACACTCTAAATTATCTGTTATGCTAATACAGGATTTTGAAAAAATATTTCAGGATGCAATTGATAAAGAAATAAAGATTGAGCCTAAAGACTGGATGCCCGATGCCTATCGCAAAACCAATGTGCGGCAGATAAGTCAGCATGCACACAGCGAAATTGTGGGTATGTTACCCGAAGGTAACTGGATAAGCAGGGCGCCATCTTTAAAAAGAAAAGCTATTTTAATTGCAAAAGTGCAGGACGAAGCCGGCCACGGTTTATATTTATACAGCGCTGCCGAAACATTGGGTACATCAAGAGATGAAATGATAAATGATTTGAACAGTGGTAAAGCAAAATATTCTTCTATATTTAATTACCCCACATTAACCTGGGCAGATATGGGTGCTGTGGGCTGGCTGGTAGATGGTGCTGCCATTTTAAACCAGGTAATGCTTACCCGTACCAGTTATGGACCTTATGCAAGGGCAATGGTACGAATTTGTAAAGAAGAAAGTTTTCATCAACGCCAGGGTTTTGAAAGTTTATTGGTGTTAAGTAAGGGAACAGACGAACAGAAAGCCATGTGCCAGGATGCGATTAACCGTTGGTGGTGGCCATCGCTGATGATGTTTGGACCTAAAGATGCTGAAAGTACCAACAGCGACCAAAGTATGAAATGGAAAATAAAAAGAAAAACCAACGATGAATTACGACAACAGTTTGTTGATATGGCCGTGGAGCAGGTAAAACTTTTAGGCATGACTTTACCCGATGATAAACTACAATGGAATGAACAAAGAAAGCATTACGATTTTGGAGAAATAAACTGGGATGAATTTTGGAATGTAGTAAAAGGTAATGGTCCCTGCAATAAACAAAGATTAACTGCCAGAAAAAAAGCACATGATGATGGTGCGTGGGTAAGAGAAGCAGCGATGGAGCATAGCAGAAAAGCCTCCCTAAATCCCTCCCAAGAAGAGACTTTAGAAGCAGCATAATAATTAAAAATTCTTTTTAAGTATGAATATTAAAATAACTAAATTTTATTACGGAGATATTCCTGATGATAATGCAGGAGGCAACGAATTGCAAAGCGCCAAAGCTCCCACCGCAGGCAATTGGCCTTTATGGGAAGTTTTTGTAAGAAGTAAACAGGGCCTTGATCATAAACATGTGGGCAGCTTACATGCTACCGATGCACAAATGGCCATTGAAAATGCAAGAGATGTTTATACCCGGCGGCAGGAGGGTATTAGTATTTGGGTAGCGGAAAGTAAATATATTACGGCATCAAATCCTGAGCAATCGGGAGAATTGTATGAACCTGCGATTGATAAAGTGTACCGGCACCCAACTTTTTATAATTTGCCTGAGGAAGTAAATCACATGTAAACCCCTATCCCCTAAAGGGGGACTGTTATGGAGAATAAATTAATTGA
>NZ_JANMUN010000055.1:0-7163 GCF_031391665.1 Ferruginibacter sp. | reverse complement strand
TGCGGAAGTAACAACAGCGGTGGCGAAAGGTGACTTATCTAGAAAAATTACAGTGGATGTAAAAGGAGAGATTCTTGAGTTGAAAGATACTATCAATACCATGGTGGATCAGTTGAATTCATTTGGTAGTGAGGTAACACGTGTGGCAAGGGAAGTAGGTAGTGAAGGTAAGTTGGGTGGACAAGCCGACGTACCGGGTGTTGCAGGAACATGGAAAGATTTAACTGACTCTGTAAACCAGATGGCTGGTAACCTTACCGCACAGGTAAGAAATATTGCAGAGGTTGCCATTGCGGTGGCTAATGGTGATATGAGTAAAAAAATTACAGTGGATGTTCGTGGTGAAATTTTGCAGTTGAAAGAAACATTGAATACCATGGTGGATCAGCTTCGTGCATTCGCATCAGAAGTAACCCGTGTAGCCCGTGAAGTTGGTACCGATGGAAAGTTAGGTGGACAAGCATTTGTACCGGGTGTTGCAGGAACCTGGAAAGATTTAACTGACTCCGTAAATCAAATGACGGGTAACCTTACTGCACAGGTGCGTAACATTGCCGAGGTAACAAAAGCGGTGGCATCAGGCGATCTTTCTAAAACAGTTGCTATTGATGTTAAAGGAGAAATTCTTGATTTAAAAAATACCATCAACACAATGGTGGAACAATTAAATTCTTTTGCATTTGAAGTAACACGTGTTGCAAGAGAAGTAGGTACTGAAGGTAAATTGGGTGGGCAGGCAGAAGTAAGAGGTGTTGGTGGTACATGGAAAGATTTGACGGATTCTGTAAACATGATGGCATCCAATCTTACCAACCAGGTTCGTGGTATTGCAAAAGTAGTAACGGCAGTGGCTACCGGAAATCTAAAACAAAAATTGGCTATTGTATCAAGAGGTGAAGTGGCGCAATTGATTGACACGATCAATGAAATGATTGATACGCTGGCCTTGTTTGCCGACCAGGTAACCACTGTGGCAAGAGAAGTGGGAGTAGATGGACAGTTGGGCGGACAGGCAAGTGTTCCCGGTGCATCGGGCATTTGGAAAAACTTAACAGAGAACGTAAACCAGTTAGCGCAAAATCTAACTACACAGGTTCGTTCTATTTCTGAAGTGGCATCGGCAGTAACAAAAGGTGACCTAACAAGAACAATCAGGGTAGAAGCAAAAGGTGAGGTGGAAGCATTGAAAGATACCATCAACCAGATGATCGCCAACTTAAAAGAAACAACCCTACTAAACCAGGAGCAGGATTGGTTAAAATCGAATTTGGCAAAGTTTACACAAATGCTGCAGGGGCAAAGAGATTTAAAAACTGTAACACAACGTATTCTTTCCGAATTGGCGCAGGTGGTAATTGCACACTGGGGTGCATTTTATATTTTAAAACAGGATGAAGAAACTCAAAATGTAAAACTCAGTTTGTTTTCTGCTTATGGTTATAAAACAGAAAAAAATCTCCCAGCAGAATTTGCCATTGGCGAAGGTTTAGTAGGGCAAGTGGCTTTTGAAAAAGAAAGAATTATATTATCCAACGTTCCCTCTAATTATATAAAAATTAATTCAGGTTTAGGTAAAGCAAAACCTTCTAACTTAATTATTCTACCGGTTTTGTTTGAGAATAAAGTAAAAGCTGTAATTGAATTAGCATCGCTTGACAACTTTAGTCAAACGCATCTGGATTTTTTAAGTCAGCTTACGGAAAGTATAGGTATTGTATTAAACACCATTGAAGCCAACTCACGTACAGAAGAATTATTAACGCAATCGCAATCTCTTGCAGGAGAATTAAAAATTCAGCAGGAAGAATTGAGCCGTACTAACGACGAACTGCAGGATAAAGCCTTACTTCTTGTAAAACAAAAAAATGAAGTGGAAGATAAGAACAGGGAGGTGGAAGATGCAAGACGTTCGCTGGAAGAAAAGGCTGAACAGTTGCAATTAACTTCAAAATATAAGTCGGAGTTTTTAGCAAACATGAGCCATGAATTAAGAACACCGCTAAACAGCTTACTCATTCTTGCACAACAATTATACGAAAATGCCGAAGGTAATTTAAATGATAAACAAATTCGTTATGCAAAAACCATTCACTCATGCGGTGATGATTTGATACAGTTGATCAATGACATTCTTGATTTGTCTAAAATTGAATCTGGTTTTATTTCAGCCAATATTTCGCCGGTAAGATTTGCAGAAATTGCAACGTTTGTAGAAACTACTTTCAAACCTATATCCGAAGCAAAGCATTTGCGGTTTACTATCGAAACCGATCAGCAGTTACCGGTAACTATGGAAACAGATCTGCAAAGGCTTAACCAGATATTGAAAAATCTTTTATCCAACTCCTTTAAGTTTACAGAGAAAGGTGAAGTAAAATTAAAAATTTACGAAGCACAACGCAACTGGAAGCAAAGTAACAGCAACTTAGATGCTGCAAAACGTGTGGTGGCTTTTGCCATCAGCGATACAGGTATTGGTATTCCGCAGGAAAAACAAAATATTATTTTCGAAGCCTTTCAGCAGGCAGAAGGCAGTACCAGCCGTAAATATGGTGGTACAGGATTGGGGCTATCTATCAGCCGTGGCCTTGCCGAATTATTAGGCGGCAGTATAGAACTGGAAAGTAATTTATCGCATGGCAGCACCTTCACTTTATTTTTACCTGTAGAGAGTGTAACCGGCGTTATAACCAAAGAAGCTTCGGGCAATTTAAGTGCCTTACATCAATTTAAATTAGGAGAAGATAAAGGAGAAATTGATACGCTGTTAAATTCTATCAGGGTAACCAGTGGCGGTAGCGAAACACAAAATCTAAGTATTGTTAACGAAATGATTAACGATACCGGTGATGACAGAACAAATATTTTGCCTACCGATAAAGTGTTATTAATTGTAGAAGATGATTTACGCTTTGGTAAAATAATGATTGAAAAGGCACACCAGAATAACATGAAAGCTATTGTGGCAATAAGTTATATTGAAGTGTTTGATTTTATTAACCGCTTTACACCTGCGGCCATTTCGCTTGATGTAAAATTGCCTGATACCAGCGGATGGAAAGTGCTGGATATGCTTAAGAACGATTTAAATTACCGCCACATTCCTATTTACTTAGTATCTGGAGAAGAGAACAGGAACCTTGCTTTAAAAAGAGGTGCCCGAAATTTTTTATTGAAACCATTAGACAATGAAACTTTGAATGAATTATTCGAAGACATTCTTTTTGTAAGTAAAAAAACTGCAAAAAATGTATTACTGGTAGAAGATAATGAAATTGATTCTTCACAAATTGCCAAAATGATTTCGTTTAGTAATATAAATGTAAGTATTGCCGATACAGGAAAAAAAGCAATTGAAAACCTCACCAATAATGAGTATGATTCTATTATCCTGGACTATACTATGCCGGATATTGCTGGAATAGAACTGGTAAATAAGGTAGGCGAGTTAAAGAAAAAAATTACTCCCGTAATTATTTATTCTGCAAAAGATTTTAATAAGGCCGAACTCAGCCATATTAACCGGACTTCCAATACCATTTTATTAAAAGGGGTTAACTCCCTTGAGAATTTAATGGAAGAAGCTATTGTGCACATGCACCTCAATCATAAAGAACTTCCACCGGATAAGCAACGGATTATTGAAGGCATCAGGATTAAAAACGATATCCTTACCGGTAAAAATATTTTGGTAGTAGATGATGATGTAAGAAATCTTTTTGCATTAACTACTGTATTTGAAAGATTAAGCATTAATGCGCTTACTGCCGAAAGTGGTAAGGAAGCGATTGAAGTAATTACCACCGATAGCCCAAAGATTGATATGGTACTGATGGATATTATGATGCCCGAAATGGATGGCTATGAAACCATACAAAAAATAAGACGGGAACATAAAAACAGCACTTTACCCATTATTGCCGTTACTGCAAAAGCAATGAAAGGAGACAGGCAAAAATGTATTGAAGCCGGCGCTTCTGATTATATCACTAAACCTTTAAAAATTGATCAGCTGCTTTCGTTAATGCGTATCTGGTTTTACAAATAAAATACATGAAAAAGAAAATTCTTTTGGTTGATGACCGGCCGGATAATTTGCTTTCGATGGAAGCTATACTGGAACCAGATGGCTACGAATTAATAAAAGCAGCATCGGGAAGAGATGCATTAAAAATTTTGTTAACCGAATTTGATTTTGCATTGATATTAATGGATGTAAAAATGCCCAATCTTAATGGCTTTGAAACAGCTGAATTAATTTATGAAAGAGAAAAACTAAAACACATTCCCATAGTTTTTATTACTGCAAATAATTATGGCGAAGAAAATATGTTTAAAGGATACCGTACAGGAGCAGTAGATTATATTTATAAACCCATTAACCCCGAATTGCTCCGTACTAAAGTAAGTGTATTTGTAGATCTATATACAAAAAACCATCAGCTGGTTGCACAGGAAAAAAAATTAATGGCTATTAATAAAAGCCTGGAGAATGAAATTAACGAAAGAAAAATTTCGGAAGATCAAATAAGGGAACTTAACAGAAAATTGCAAGATAATATTGATCACCTGGAAACCGCTAATAAAGACTTGGATCGTTTTGCCTTTATGTCTTCACACGATTTGCAGGAGCCTTTAAGAAAAATAAGAACCTTTACCGACCTTTTGTACACCAAGTACAAAAGCTTGTTTGATGATGATGCAATAAAATATATCAGCCGTATTCAAAATGCAGCGGAACGTATGCAGGCATTGATAAAAGATATTCTTGAATTCTCTCAGCTATCAAACGATAACAGCCGTTTTATTAATACAGATTTAAATGTGCTGGTAAAGGAAGTAATTGCAGATAAAGAAGTATTGATGCTGGAAAAAAAAGCAGTTATTAATGTTAAAACACTGCCTTCATTGAATGTGAATCCCGGCCTTATGAGGCCACTTTTTTCAAATTTAATTGGCAATGCAATAAAATATCGGAAAAAAGATGTTGACCCTGTTATAAATATTTATGCGGAGCAACTGGAGGGAAATAATAATGGAAACAGTGATAGAAAATTTTGCAGAATTTTTATACAGGATAATGGTATTGGGTTCGATCAAAAATATGCGGAACAAATATTTGAAATGTTTACACGCCTGCATGGCAACAGCCAGTACCAGGGAACAGGGATTGGCCTGGCATTATGCAAACAAATTGTTGAAAAGCATAATGGTTTTATTTCGGCATTAAGTAAAGAAAACGAAGGAGCAACTTTTATTATTTCATTTCCTGTTAAAAAGGCCTGATTTTATTATTTTAAAATATATTTTAAATACAAGCAGTTATGAAAAATTTTGAGGTACGCATTTTAATAATTGACGACGACGAAGGCGATTTTTATATAATAAACGAGTATTTAAAAAATATTGCAGGCCAGCAATTTACAATAGACTGGTGCAGCATATACAGCGATGCAGAAAAATTAATTTGCGAAGGCAAATACGATTTATACATGATAGATTATTTTTTGGGGGCAAAAACAGGATTAGACCTTATACAGAGTTCAATAAAAAATAATTGCGAAGAACCTTTTATATTACTTACAGGTAATGGTAACCGGTCTATAGAAATTCAGGCAATAGAATCCGGGGCGGTAGATTACCTTATAAAAGGCGAGCTGAGTATTGAAAAATTGGAAAGATGTATCCGGTATTCATTAGACAGGGCCTCATCAATGAAAGCACTTAGAGCAAGTGAAAGAAAATTCAGGAATATTTTTGAACGGTCTAAAGATTTTGTATTTGTAGCCGATGAAGAATTGCTTTTTACAGAAGTAAACGATGCCTCTTTCAAATTGTTTGCGTACAGCAGAACTGAATTGCTTTCTAAAAATCTTTTTTCGCTTCTTACCAATAAAATAGAAGCTGGTATAATTAAAAAGCAGTTGGAAGATGATGAAGATGTTTCCGATAAAGAAGTAGAGATGATTGCCAAAACAGGCGAAAAAAAATATTGTATTCTCACCCTTTCAAAAGAAACAGACATTAGGGGAGATAAATATATCCAGGGCATTATACACGATATTACAGCCTTAAAAAAGGCAGAAAAATCAACGTTACTGCTCGAAAAAGTTGGTTTGGCTAACCGGCTGGTGAGGATGATGGCGCATGAAGTAAGAAATCCTTTAAATAATATAATGTTATCGGCAGAGGAACTGCATCAGGATCTGGGTGATGAAGAACATAAGATTTGTCTCGACATAATAAACAGGAACAGTAAACGAATTGAAGGCCTTATTGCTGAATTGGTAAATTCATCTAAAGACAACCATGTAACAGTTGAAAAAAAATCATTGCAATCCATATTGGACGAAGCCTTGAATCATGCAATTGACAGAATTAAACTGCGGCACATTGATCTGAAAAAAGATTACGTTTCGGATCCTGCATGGATCATGGCGGATAATGAAAAATTGAAAATTGCCTTTCTTAATATTATAATAAATGCGGTAGAAGCAATGAGTGAAAATGAAGGCAAATTATTTATAGCAGTAAAACAACAGAATGGACAGTATATCGTAGCCATAGAAGATAACGGGCATGGTATAAACGACGAAAACATGTCGAGACTTTTTGAACCTTATTTTACATCAAAGCAAAATGGTATGGGGCTTGGGCTGGCTTCTACTTTAAACATCCTGCAATCTCATAACGCCTCCGTTGATGTGCAATCTAAAATAAACCATGGAACAGTTTTTAAATTATTTTTTAATAAGGCATAATCAGCTGCCAAAAAATAATTGTTAATTAATATAACGGTAAATGTAAATTACTACACTATATTTGTTAATGAAGCCAAAAACTAACTGTGGAAAACAATAAAATTTTTTTTATTGCCGATGATGATCCTGATGACCAAGAATTATTTATAGAAGCATTAAAAGGCATTGATAAGTTTTGTAAATGTGTAACGGCTTTTAATGGCCAGGAAGCATTGCAGATACTTTTAAAAGGGATGCTTACATTACCCGATTTTATTTTTTTAGATTTGAATATGCCCCGGATGAATGGTAAGCAATGCCTTGCCGAAATAAAAAAGGATCGTACACTCCAAAATATTCCCGTAATTATTTATTCTACTTCTTCCGATAAAAAGGACATTGAAGAAACTATGCAGTTAGGTG
>NZ_JANMUN010000039.1:0-5936 GCF_031391665.1 Ferruginibacter sp. | reverse complement strand
GTCCATGCAAAAATAGAAGCAATAGGGTTGGTAGATGTTGGCCTGCCTGCCTGGTGTTCCCTATAGTGGCGGGTTACGGTGCCATGTGCAGCTTCGGCTTCCATGGTGCTGCCATCAGGTGTAACCAAAACAGAAGTCATTAAACCTAAGCTGCCAAAGCCTTGCGCAACAGTATCGCTTTGTACATCGCCATCATAATTTTTACAGGCCCATACAAAGTTGCCATTCCATTTTAAGGCACTGGCTACCATATCATCAATCAAACGGTGTTCGTAAGTAATACCTGCAGCCTCAAAATTTGTTTTAAATTCTTTTTGATATACTTCTTCAAAAATATCTTTAAAACGGCCATCGTATTTTTTAAGAATGGTATTTTTTGTAGAAAGGTATAAAGGCCACTTTTTGCTCAATGCCATATTAAAACAACTTCTTGCAAAACCATAAATACTTTCATCGGTATTGTACATGCACATTGCCACACCATCACCTTTGTAATTGTACACTTCAAATGTTTGTGCTTCGCCACCAGCTTCTGGTGTAAAGGTCATGGTTAATTTTCCTTTACCTTTTATAACGGTATCGGTGGCACGGTACTGGTCGCCAAAAGCATGACGGCCAACAATAATTGGAGCTGTCCAGTTGGTAACTAATCTTGGTACATTTTGCATTACAATCGGCTCTCTAAAAACAGTGCCGTCTAAAATATTTCTTATGGTACCGTTGGGAGATTTCCACATTTGCTTCAGCTTAAATTCTTTTACCCTGTCTTCATCCGGGGTAATAGTAGCACATTTAATTCCCACGCCGCAAGCCTTAATAGCATTGGCGGCATCAATAGTTACCTGGTCGTTGGTTTCATCACGGTATTCCATTCCTAAATCGTAGTACTGAATGGGAACGTCTAAATACGGCAGAATTAATTTGTCTTTAATAAATTTCCAGATGATCCTTGTCATCTCGTCGCCGTCTAATTCTACAACGGGGTTTGCTACTTTTATTTTGGTCATGATGCTATTTTTTATGGAATGCAAATGTAAACCATTCAGAATATTATTCCATGTTGATTTACGGAAACGTTATCATAATTTCTAAATAACCTAATGCTGAGCCAATGTTAGGTGCAAACCTTTCTTCGCCGTCTGTGGTCTTTCAATTTGTTACCGGATAAGTTTTTAAGCGGTTATAATTATTGTGTCTTCAAAAAAAGCTACCTGTCCAGTTGTAATGTCGTGTATCCCGCCGACGATTCCTATTTCTCCCTTCTCTATCATTTCTTTTAAAATTGGGCTGCGTTCCATAATAGCATGCACCGTTCTTTTTACATTAATGCTGGATACTTTTTCTACAAATTCAGCGTTGCCTGAATTGCGGTTTTCAGCTACTGTTTTTTCATCATAAACAGCCGGCTGTATTTTAGAAAGTAAAGCAGTAAGGTTGCCCATTTCTACGTGGTCGCAGGCACCTTTCACTGCACCACATTTAGTGTGTCCTAAAACAACTATTATTTTTGAACCAGCTACCTTACAACCAAATTCCATACTCCCCAAAATATCTTCGTTCATAATATTACCTGCAATACGAACACTAAAAACATCTCCCAAGCCCTGGTCGAAAATTAATTCGGCAGACGTTCTGCTGTCTATGCAACTAAGTATTACGGCAAAAGGATGCTGTCCGTCTGAGGTTTCATTTGCCTGCTGTAAAAGGTTGCGGTTTACTTTTAGATTATTTACAAATCTTTTGTTGCCCTCCTTTAATAAGTCTAAAGCCATTGCAGGGCTTATGGCATTTTGCATTTCTTTTGTTAATGTCTTCATTTTTTTATTTTTTTATTGTTATTGAAAGGAATATTGTTGAATAATATTATTTGAAATTGAGATTGATTTTTGTTCTCAAATATTTTTGTGATATAGCCAGTATTTGAGCCGTACATTTAAAAAATGTAAATATTTGTAATGCATCATTTTTTTTACATTATTCATTTATTTCACATTTAGGAGTTTCGTCTTTCTTTTTTCTATCTGCCTTTCTAATGCCTCTGATGTTTCTGCTATCGCTGCTTCAAATGTTTTGCATTGGGCAGATGCCAGCAGGTCGTAACCCGGTATAATCAATCTTATCTCACATAGTTTATTTTCATTTGCAGAGGATTTTTCTATTCTAAAGCATACATCAACGGTAATAATTTCATTGTATCTTCGGAACAACATTTTAAGTTTTTGGTTTAAAAAATCTATTACCTCTTGTTTAAGCGTAATATTTGGTGATTGAATATTGAGTGTCATATTTTTGATTTTAATTATTAACAGGTTCTATAAAATTAATTTTCTCAACTGTGATGTTTTTTGTTTTTGCATTTATCTCATAGTTTTTTATCAATTCAATTACATCGTAAGCAATGGACTTAGAGTTGGAGCAGTCAATAATTACTTTTGAATTAGCAGGCATTTCATCTAAAACCCTCATTACACTTGCCTTATTAAAAAATGATACTTCTTGTGCAAGTTCTATGTGATGAACTTCCTGCCCGTTTTCGGTTTTTTCTGTTTCCTTTAAATGATGTGAATTGCGATAGCTATGGCGTAGCGTATAGAAGATGCCAAATAATATCCCTACTGTAATTCCTTTTAATAAATCGGTTGCTAAAATTGCTACAACTGTTGCAGTAAAAGGGATAAACTGTTCCCAGCCCAACTTATACATATCTTTAAAGAGTGCTGGCTTGGCTAATTTGAAGCCTACCATTAAAAGTATGGCTGCTAAACTTGCCAATGGTATCATATTCAATACACTTGCAATTGTTAATGCACTTATTAATAAAAAAACGCCGTGAAGTATTGCAGATAATTTTGTTTTACCACCAAAAGATATATTTGCTGTACTTCGTACAATAACTTGTGTAACAGGTAAACCGCCTATCAAGCCTGATACTACGTTTCCTAAACCCTGTGCTTTCAATTCCCTGTTTGTTGGTGTAATTCTTTTATCGGGATCCATTTTGTCAGTGGCTTCTACACAAAGCAATGTTTCTAAACTTGCTACTATTGCTAATACAATGGCAATTTTCCAAACTTCAAAATTCGTTAGTGCCGAGAAATCAGGGAAAGTAAATTGACCGAAGAATTCTGAAATTGAATGTGGCACTGGTACTGCAACTACTTGCTGGGCATTTAAACTAAAATCAAGAATACCGTTTTTGTATAAGTTAAACATTAAAATGCCGAACACCACTACCACCAAAGGTCCATTAATGATGTTGAAAATTTTATTTTTTTTGCTTAATATTTTGTCCCAAAGGATAAGTATTGCTAATGAAATTGCCCCTATAACTACTGCTCCAGGTGTTATAAAGTCAAATGCCCTGAAAATTTCAGAAAAAGTATTTTGCCCGTCTGCCTGAAAAAAAGCGTCATCCCCCATTGCGTCTTTATCCCAGCCCAATGCATGGGGGATTTGTTTTAAAATTATCAACAGCCCAATGCCTGTAAGCATTCCTTTTATTACAGAAGTTGGAAAGAAGTAGGCAACGAAACCAGCTTTTGCAAATCCCAAAATCAATTGAAACACCCCTGCTAAAACAACGGCTGTTAAAAAAGCCGTCCAGGAACCGCCAAGTGTTGCAATAGAAGTTAAAACTATTACTGCTAATCCAGCCGCCGGGCCACTCACTCCTAAAGGTGAGCCGCTTGCAACACCAACTACAATGCCACCCACTATACCTGAAATAATACCTGCAAATAATGGGGCACCTGATGCTAAAGCAATACCAAGGCATAGGGGAACGGCAACAAAAAACACCACTATGCTGGCAGGCAAATCGCTCTTTATGTTTTTGAATAAGTTTATTTGGCTCATATTTTTAAATTATTGGGCGAAGATAGGGATAATATTTTAAAAGATAGCATTACTATCATAGATAATTGTAAAATATTTTTTGCATAGCTTTGTTGCGTATTTCAGAAATTCACCTAAATACAGACAGATATGAAATTGCAGTTACAGATAAAAATGAATGAGGATTTATTTCTCCGTAATCCAGAACATACAGAGTTAGGCAGGAACATAATTAAACATAGCATTCAATTGATTTTCCAAAACGGTTTTGAAGCCTTTACATTTAAGAAATTGGCAGAAGATATAGGTACAACGGAAGCAGGAATTTACCGGTACTTTGAAAATAAACACCTCTTGCTTATATATATTATAGCCTGGTATTGGGGTTGGCTTGAATACCAAATTAGTTTTCAAACTAATAATGTTACCGACCCTGTTGACAAGTTGAAAAAAGTAATAAAGCTATTGGCAACAACGGTAGAAGATGATGGGAAAACAATTTATGTAAATGAAAGTTTATTACATCAAATAGTAATTTCAGAGGGTTCAAAAGCATATTTAACCAAGCAAGTTGGCGAAGATAATAAACACCAATTTTTTAAACCCTATAAAGACCTTTGTGCTGTTATTGGGGATATAATTTTAGAATGTAATCCAAAGTATAAGTATCCAAGGTCACTGGCTACTACGATTATTGAAATGGCACATTTTCAGAATTTTTTTATGAATAATCTTCCATCACTTACAGACTTTGGAAAGAATAAAGCAGAGTCAGAAATAATTTTATTTTTAAATGATTTGGTGTTTTCAAGTATAAAGAAGGGTTAATCGTCCGTGTTAAAACTTGGTAATGACAGATATTTTAAGAGGTTGATAAACAAGTTTTTTGCAAAAATTGATTTTAGCTATCCTCAGGATTCTGTGGACAAAGGCTCGAACACAATAGTTCCATGGTAATAGATCTTTACAACCCACTACTCTTCTTCAACATAAAATCAGCTGTTACTACTCCCATATTCGCAATAAGCTCTTCTCCAAACTCATCTGTTTTTAAAAGTGTAGCACCGGTCATCAGGTTATAAAAATCTATAGTTACCCTTTTACGCATAATAGTCGCCTGCAGGGCATCGGTAATTAAATCAGCCGCTTCTTTCCAGCCAATATATTCTAACAGCATGCAGCCGCTTAAAATTACAGAAGAAGGGTTCATGCTGTTGGTGCCTGCAAATTTAGGTGCGGTACCATGCGTAGCTTCAAATACAGCATAACCTGTTTTATAATTAATGTTGCCACCCGGCGCAATACCAATGCCACCCACTTCTGCGGCCAGTGCATCCGAAATATAATCGCCATTTAAATTTAATGTAGCCACCACCGAAAACTCTTTAGGTGCAATTAATATCTGCTGTAAAAAATTATCGGCAATAATATCTTTTACTAAAAGTTTTCCTTCGCTCAATGCTTTACGTTGTACTTCATTGGCATGTGCTTCGCCATGTATTTTCTTTAGTTCATCCCATTCATCCCAGGTAAAAGTTTTATCACCAAATTCATTTCTCGCCACTTCATAACCCCAGGTTTTAAAACCTCCTTCGGTAAATTTCATAATATTGCCTTTATGCACTAATGTTACCGAAGGCAAATGATGTTCCAGGGCATGTTCAATAGCTGCCCTCACCAGTCTTTTACTGCCTTCATTACTAACTGGTTTTACACCATAACTGCTGTCTCCGGGAAAACGAATATTTGTTACACCCATTTCTTCAATCAAAAACTTTTCAAATTTCTGTGCATCTGCACTGCCTGCTTTCCATTCAATGCCGGCATAAATATCTTCCGTGTTTTCTCTGAAAATTATCATGTCCACCTGCTCGGGATGTACTACCGGCGAAGGCACACCTTTAAACCATTTTACCGGCCGCACACAGGCATACAGGTCAAGATCCTGCCGCATGGCTACATTTAGGGAGCGTATGCCGCCGCCAATAGGCGTAGTTAACGGACCTTTTATTGATACGATAAAATCTTTTGCGGTTTGCAAAGTTTCGGCAGGTAACCACTCGCCGGTTTGCTTAAACGCTTTTTCGCCGGCAAGCATTTCT
>NZ_JANMUN010000100.1:0-17699 GCF_031391665.1 Ferruginibacter sp. | reverse complement strand
TGTTTTTTTTCTGGCCGCATTTTGCCTTTTAACATCAAAGCCATCAATACCGGTACTAAAAAAACTGCTACTAATGCAGAGCCAATCATGGCAAAGCTTTTGGTAAGTACCAGTGGAGTAAATAATTTTTTTTCCTGGCCTTCCAAAAAAAGTATGGGTGCAAACGATACCAGCGTAATTAATATAGAACTGAAAACTGCTCTTCCCACCAATACGGAGGAGCTTTCAATTCTTTTTAATCTTTCTTCGTTTGATAACATAATAAATTTTTATTCCGTTTCTTCTGTAATAGATTTTAAGGCATTTTCCACCATCACAATTCCGGCATCCACCAGGTCGCCTACTGCAAGTGCAACACCTGCAAGCGACATGATGTTAGAGCTTACATTAAACCAATCCATCATAATAAAGGAAATCAACACACTCATTATAATTGTTATCACAACTATTAAAGCACTGCGTACATGCAGCAGGAAGATGAGCAGCACAATGGCAACAACAATAATTTCTTCAATCACCGCTTCTTTTAAAGTTGCAATTGTAGCTTCAATTAAATCTGACCGGTCGTAGGCAGTATGAAACTTAACGCCAGCGGGTAAACCCTTTTCAACATCTTTTAATTTTTCTTTTACTTTATCAATTACCTCTTTTGCATTTTCTCCATAGCGCATAATAACTATGCCACCCACTTTTTCTCCCTCACCATTTTCTTCTATAATTCCCAGGCGCAATTCGCCACCCATTTGCACGGTGGCAATATCTTTAATACGGATGGGGATAGAGCCTTGAGTTAATAATGCTATTTCTTCAATGTCTTTTATTTGGGTAATGTAGCCTACGCCCCTGATGATATATCCCATATCTGCCATCTCAATTTTTCTTCCGCCGACATCGTTATTGTTCGCCCTTACTTTTGCAATTACATCCATTAATGGAATGTTGTAATAGCTCAGCTTATGTGGATCAATTACTATTTGATATTGTTTTTGAAAACCACCATAAGATGCCACTTCACTTACACCAGGTACTGTTTGCAAAGCAAATTTTATGTACCAATCCTGCAGGGCTCTTAATTCTCCCAAATCATGTGAGGGTGCATCTAAAGTGTACCAGAAAATATGTCCCAACCCGGTACCATCCGGCCCTAATGTGGGTACCACATTTTGCGGCAATAAACGCTGTGCATAATTAAGCCGTTCCAGCACTCTTGTACGGGCCCAATAAATGTCCACATCATCTTCAAAAATTACAAACACAAAACTCATCCCGAACATTGAATTGGCACGGATGTTTTTTATTTTTGGAATGCCCTGCAGGTTACTTACTAACGGATAGGTTACCTGGTCTTCCATAATCTGTGGGCTTCTTCCCATCCATTCAGTAAAAATGATAACCTGGTTTTCAGACAGGTCGGGTATGGCATCAACTTTTGTATTATTAATTGAATAAAAACCATAACCCGTTACTGCCGCAGCTATCAACAGTACGACTACACGATTTTTTAAAGCCCATTTAATAAAATTGCTGATCATACTTTTTAACTTATGCTGGAAGAAATCATTTTGGTTAAAAAATTTTGTATGCTGTTATTTATCCTTTACAATGGTTAAATCCATACCACACTTTGAGCATTTACCGGGTTTGTCGCTGTTTACATCAGCATGCATCGGACAAGTATATATTTTCATTACTTCCATTTTCATTTTTTCCTTAGATGTGAGGTTTAATGGAGTGCCGCATTTTGGGCACTTACCTGCTTTATCCATCACTACATCGGGGTGCATCGGGCAACTGTAAGCCATATCCATTTCTTTTAAATTCATACCACATTTAGAACATTTACCTGCCTTGTCCATCACTACATCGGGATGCATCGGGCAGGCATACATTTTCATTAAACCCATTTTCATTTGTTCTTTAGGAGACAGGTTTAATGCAGTGCCGCATTTAGGACACTTACCGGGTTTAGTACTGGTTACGCCAGGATGCATCGGACAACTATAAGTCATTTCCGTTTTTTTCAAATCCGTCCCACATTTTGAGCATTTGCCAGATTTGTCCATTACCATATCGGGATGCATTGGGCATACATACATTTTCATTACGCCCATTTTCATCTGCTCTTTTATTGATTTAGTTAAATCCATTCCGCACTGTGAGCATTTTCCCGGTTTACCACTTACTTCATCCAGGTGCATGGGGCAGCAATAAGATGCTTTTGCTGATTGCTGTTTTGAAGTTTTCTTTTTGGAGCCAGCAGTTTGCTGTGCAAAAACGGAAATTGTAAAGATGGTTAAAGCCGCCATCATCAGCATTTTCAAATATTTCATTTTTTTAATTTTTATGTGAACAGAATAATTAGGTAGATGCGAAATAATTAATGCGGAAGCCTGACAAATAAATTTGTCCATTCAGTAGTAAGCAGGTAAAATTTAAATAATGAAAACACAGTGGCGGATATAAACCGCTACTCCATCAGTTCGAATAAGCCCATACTTTACAGGAATTTCTTTACCCGGATAAGGGTAATTATTAGAAGGGATTTCAATAAAAGAAACAGGAACCGCAACAGCAATTATGGGAGCCATTTGAAAAGCAGGTTGGGTTGTCTTTTGGTCAGCTACATTTTTTATTAACTTTTGCTCATGGCTGCAGCAACCTTTATTACTACCTTTTACTTCCTTCATACCACACTTGCCACATATTGCTGATTCATTATGACCCAGTCCCCAATCCGCCAGTTCGCCCATGCAATAATGCATATGAAGCACAGCACCAGTAGAGGTGGTGATATATATAATAGCTAATATGGCTATAAAGACTTTTTTCATTTTGCCAGATGCATATAAAATTCCATTATACCTGTTACATTAAATGTGCTACAACTTAACATCAATATCTAAAGAAACAAACTACCCTCAATAAAAATAATGATATGACTCAGGAGGTCGCATGATATTCGTTTGTTTAAAGCTTTTGTAACAAACGTTAGGCTCTTTGCTGCATTACTAACCACTCACAGAAATACACCACGTAACTCCGGATATAAATCTACTCAACGGCCGGGCAATGCTGTTACATTATTATAAAAAAAATTTACATAATTATGATTGCCGTTTTTGTAGAAGTAAATAAGGATTTTCAAACTTGTGTAAGGCAACCCTATGTTTTGATTAATACATTGTAAAGGATTTTTCAGAAAAAATGCCTGTCATTATAACATTTTTAAAACCATAATGCCACTCATTACAATCATCAATGCATCTTCAATTATAGTAATGGTACTCATGGGCAAATTAAACACCTCGCCAAGGCAGGCGCATTTTATTTTGCGTTTATTTAAAACTGATTGTAAAACACCAATGATACTTAATACCATTAAAAAAAGCGTAAAAGCATTTGTAAGCAGCGGATAAAAGCCGGTTATAAATGCAACACCTAAAGCCAGCTCGGCAAATGCATATACATATCCCCAACCATTCCAGTGTTTTGCTATCACATCATACATGCTGTAGCTTTCTGCAAAACCTTTAAGGTTTAATAATTTAAAAAAAGAAAATACTAAAAAGAAACCAGCCATAAAATTATTCATCCACCGCATTAATACAAATGCGCCGTTCAGGTTTTCAATTAATAAACTTATAGCTATAATGTACCCAAAGATGAGGAGTACCGGTTTATATGTAGCTATCCACGGTTTTTTTTCTGACTCTATATTAAATTCATCAACTGCAGGCTGTGTGGTTTCTTTTTCGCTTAACTGGTATTTTGGAAAATCTTTTAATGCATTTTGTAAAGTGCCGGTGGCAATATGCTTTTCCATTTGCACTGTTGCATCTGCATTTATAAGATTCACTTCTACTTTTGTAACGCCTGCAACCTGCGTTAAAAGCTGCTGCACTTTTGCCTGGCAATTGCTGCAGGTCATCCCTGCAATATTATACGTGTGTGTCATACTATTTTTATTTACACCACAAAATTATTATCACACACTTGTACTAAGTTATATAATTAGGGAAAAGAGTTGTATTTAAATGTTACACATCATCAATTGATTTTCTGTGCATGCCATTTTTTTTAAACGCACTTGGGTTAAAGCCGGTTACTTTTTTAAATTGTGCAGAAAGGTGTGCCACGCTGCTGTAACCAAGCCGGTACGAAATTTCACTCAGGTTCAATTCATCATACACCAGCCACTCTTTTACTTTTTCTGTTTTTTGAAGAATAAAAAATTGTTCAACCGTTACACTTTCAACTGCGGAAAACAATCGGGAAAGATAAGTATACTCTTTATGCAGGGCTTTACTTAAAAAATCACTGATGCTAAAGTGTTCTTCTATTTCGCCAGACTGTACTTTTTTAATCAGCAGGTTTTTAATTTTTTCCACCTGCTGTTGTTTTTGATTGTCCAGTAATTCAAAACCAATTTGCTGCAGGCGTATATTCAATTGCTGCAGTTGTACAGCAGTTGCAGGCTTTACCAGCTCTGCCTCGCCAATGTTTACAGTAACGGCAGGTATTTCCAATTTTTCCAACTCCTGCTTTACCGCCATCACACATCGTGGGCATACCATATTTTTTATTGCAAGTTTCATTTCATTATAAAATATTATTAATTATTGAAAAAAATACGCCGGTAATTAAGCTGTACCACTGTTATTGACAAAGCAAATTTACCGTATCTTCAAATGATGACTGCAAAAACAAACAAACTTAATCTCTTTGATTTTACCATGATTGTGGTGAGCCTGGTAATTGGTATGGGCATTTTTCGTACGCCATTAAATGTAGCGCAGGCTGCTCCGGATACTTTTTTATTTTTTGCAGCATGGATCGCCGGTGGATTAATTGCATTGTGTGGTGCATTAACCTATGCCGAAATTGGAAGCCGTCTTCCGGTAACAGGTGGCTACTATAAAGTTTTTTCTTATGCTTATCATCCCTCGGTTGCATTTGCCATTAACTGTGTAATATTGGTTAGCAATGCAGCATCGCTGGCAGCGGTTGCATTAGTTGGAGGCGAATATATTACTGCTATTTTTATTCCTTTATCGAAAGATATGGAATGGATGAAAGTTGCAGCCAATGCAAATTTTATTCAAACTATACATATCATTATTGCCATTACAGCTATTATAATTTTTTACGGCGTAAACCTGGCCGGTTTAAAAATGAGTGCCAAAACACAAAATGTTTTAACCGTGATAAAAATAATTTTAATACTGTTGCTGATAGCTCCATTATTTTTTGCGGATAACAGTGCAGTAAATCAACTGGCCAACCAATCAACCGTTTCCCCCACTTTTAAAGAATATATAAAAGCTTTTGGTATTGGCCTTGTAGCTGTAAGTTTTACCTATGGCGGGTATCAGCAAACAATAAATTTTGGTGCCGAAGTAGATAAGGCTGCAAAAAATGTACCCCGAGGTATTTTTTTAGGCATAGCAATTATTGTAACCTTATACTTAACCATTAATTACGCTTATATAAAAGTAATTGGGTTTGATACCCTGCATGATAAGGATACTAAAAATATTGCTGCATTTATGGCCTCAAAAATATTTGGTATAAATGCCGAAAGAGTTTTATCGGGCTTTTTATTTTTAAGTGTACTGGCCTATGTTAATGTGTTGCTGATGAGTAACCCAAGGGTAATGTATGCAATGAGTGAAGATAATATTCTACCTCCTGTATTTAAAAAACGTAACCCAAAAACCGATGTGCTTACTGTTTCCTTATCTGTATTTGCAGCCATTTGTATTATTATTATTTTTTGGGCAAAAGAATTTGACAGGATACTAAGTTTTACTATTTTTTTAGATTGCTTTGGTATGATACTTTCTGCAGCCACTATTTTTATTTTAAGAAAAAAAACAAAGCATTTAGATGATACAGGTATTTATAAAATGAAATGGTTTCCTTTAATGCCGCTGGTTTTTATTGCTGCCTATGTTTTTGTTGCTATTAGTATTGCACTGGATTATAAAGATAATAAGCATGCGGCTTTAACCGGTATAGCAGTAATGGCAGCATTTACAGGTTTGTATTTTTTTCTGGCGCAATTGAAGAAAAAATAAAAATTAATTTACCAATGGATATCTCCTACATTATTAACGAGCTGGCCGAAGACAGGGAAAATTATTTCAATGCTGTATCGCCGCCGATAATGCAAACCAGCAATTTTGTTTTTAAAACAGTTGCTGAAATGCGGAGTGCATTTGCCGATGAATACAGCACTTATTTATACAGCCGTGGCAGAAACCCAACAGTAGATATTTTAAGAAAAAAATTAGCGGCATTGGATGGTGCAGAAGATTGCCTTGTTTTTAATAACGGCGCTGCTGCTACTTTTGCTGCCGTGCTGGCCAATGTAAAAAGCGGCGATCATATTGTAAGTGTGGCCAAACCCTACACGTGGACGCAAAAATTGTTTAATGAAATTTTGCCCCGCTTTATTATTACCACCACTTATATTGATGGCACAGCCATAGAAAATTTTGAACGGGCCATTTTACCCAACACTACGTTGATTTATTTAGAAAGCCCCAACAGCTGGGATTATAAACTGCAGGATTTAAAAGCCGTTGCCGAATTAGCAAAAGCAGAAAATATTATTACTATTATTGACAACAGTTATTGTACGCCACTTTATCAAAAACCAATTAAGTACGGAATAGACCTGGCCATGCAAACCGCTACCAAATATATCGGCGGCCACAGTGATACGTTAGGTGGCGTACTGAGTGGCAAAAAAGAAATGATTGAAAAAATATTCAACAGCGAGTATATGAATATTGGCAGCGGCATTCAACCTTTTAATGCATGGTTGTTATTAAGGGGATTAAGAACTTTGCCGGCAAGATTAGACCGTATTACTGCTTCAACAAAAAAAGTAGTGGCCTTTTTAAAACAGCACCCCAAAGTAGAAAGTGTAATTTTTCCTTTTGATGAAAGTTTTCCGCAGTACGAATTGGCTAAACAGCAAATGAGTGGTGCCTGTGGTTTATTTACGTTTATTATTAAAGCCGAAAATATTGATGCCATAGAAAAGTTTTGTGAAGACCTGCAGCATTTTTTTATGGCAGTAAGCTGGGGCGGCCACGAAAGCTTAATTATCCCTAAATGCTCGGGCATACAACCCGCCGATTTTGATGCTGGCAATAAGGAACACCGGATGATGCGATTATATGTGGGTTTAGAAGATGCGGACTACCTTATTAAAGACCTGGAACAGGCATTTGAAAAAATGAGCGCCTAATCTTTACCGCCTGTCATATAGTTTTTAGTTGGTTCGGTACAGATTATTTATTTTTGTTGCATGCACTATAAACTTTACTCCCTTATAACTATAATTGTGATCAGTTTGCAGGCCAATGCCCAGCAAAAATGGAATTTACGCACTATTGTAGATTATGCCATGACAAATAATATTGGCGTGAAGCTTACTGATGTTCAGGCTAAAGTATCAGATCTTCTTTACAAGCAAAGCAAGTTATCGCAATATCCCAATTTAACTTTTAGCGGCAACACCGGCATTAATAGTGGCAGCAACCAGGATCCTACAAGTTTTAGCCGCATTACACAAACTTATCTTTCTGCAGGCATGCAATTACAAAGCAATGCAGATATTTTTAATTTTTACAGCAAGCGGAATGCCATTGCTTCTAACCAATGGGAGCTGCAAGCTGCAAAAGCTAATGTAGAAAAAACAAAGAATGATATTGCACTTACTGCAGCAAACGCCTACCTGCAAATATTACTGGCATTGCAGCAGCAAAATATTGCTGATGTTCAGTTAAAGCAAACCATTGCCCAACTTACTAACACACAAAAATTAGTTGCCGCAGGATCGTTACCCGAGCTAAATCTTTCTCAACTGGAAGCACAGTTAGCTTCGGACAGTGTAAATTATATCACTGCTAAAGGAAATGTAACACAGGCAGTACTTACACTAAAATCTTACATGAATATAGACGCTGCCGCAGAATTTGAAGTAGACACACCTCCTGTAGAATCTATACCACTAGAACCTATTGCAACATTGCAGCCTGCTGATGTATATAACCTGGCATTGACCAATCAGCCATTGCAGCAATATGATACGTATAAAATAAAAGCTGCTGAAAAATTTGCTGCGTCTGCCCGTGGTGCTATGTATCCAACTTTTGGTATTTATGGATCGCTGGGCAGTAATTTTAATAATCAATCAAAAACAGTAACAGGTGTTACGCCGGGCATTTCAACTACCCCCGGCGCTACTGTAAATGTTGGTGGTACTTCTTACAATGTTTTCCCTTTCCAATTTACGCCTACTTATAAAAATACAAACTTCACTACCCAGTTGAATGACAACTTTCGTCAATCGGTTGGTTTAAGTGTTACCGTACCCATTTTTAATGGAGGCAACCTTCGCACAAATTATGATAGAAGCAGGTTAAATATTATTAGTTTGCAATTACAAAAAAATCAGGATGATCAAACATTAAAACAAAATATTTATGCTGCTTATAATGCAGCAATTATTGCAATGGAAAAATTTAATGCCAGTGCAAAATCTGTATCGGCTAATGAAAAAACATATGATTTTGCAAACAAAAGATTTACTATTGGTATGCTGGGTACTTTTGATTTAATAACATCGCAAAATAATTTATTACGCTCCAAACTGGAATATACTTTAAACCAGTTTGATTATGTTTTTAAAATGAAAGTGCTGGAATTTTACAGGGGGCAGGGATTGAAGTTGTAGGGCCCTCCTATCCTCTCCGGAGGGGAGGGAAAAGGAAGAGATTTGAGCGGAGATTATAAGTGTAATAAAAAATAAAAGTTGAATAAAGATATACTGTACAAGAGTGCGACGCCAATGAAGATGAATAAAGAACTTTGGCCGGGCTCACAAAAAAAAATAAACAATGAGTAAATCGCTTAAATGGATTTTAATTTCGCTGGGAATTTTATTGGTGCTTTTGGTAGTGCTTAGTAAAATGGGTGTGTTTGGTAAAAACGAGGGTACAAAAGTTACTTCGGAAAAAGTACAAAAAAGAACCATTACCGAAATTGTAAATGCCAGCGGAAAAATTTATCCGGAGGTAGAAGTAAAAGTGAGTCCGGATATTAGCGGAGAAATTACAGAGTTGAATGTACAGGAAGGTGATACTGTAAAAAAAGGACAGGTGCTGGCAAGAATTTTTGCTGACATTTATGATATACAACGCAACCAGGCGGCAAGTGGTGTGGCACAAAGCCAGGCGCAGGTAAATATCAGCCAGGCGCAGGTTAGTAATTCGCAGGCAGCGTTAGACGCATTAAAAGCACAACAGGAGCAGGCGGAAAGAACTTATACGATGCAAAAACAATTGTTTGATGATAAAGTAATAAGCCGCAGCGAATTTAATATTGCCGAAGCAAATTATAAAAGCGCTAAAGCCAATTACAATGCTGCGGTACAGGGTATTCGTGGCAGTCAGGCTGGTGTGCAAAGTGCCAGAGCCAGCGCACAAAGTGCACAGGCTAATTTGCAAAAAGCCAATAAAGATTTAGGAAGAACTGTAATTGTTGCGCCTACTGATGGTGTAATTTCTTTATTAAATGTAAAGAAGGGAGAAAAAGTTGCCGGTAACAGTTTTAATGTGGGTACCGAAATGATGCGTATTGCTGATATGCAAAAAATTGAGCTGAGGGTTGATGTGGGAGAAAATGATATTCCGAAAGTAAAGCTGGGCGACAGTGCTGTTATAAAAGTTGATGCGTACGGCGATAGAAAATTTAAAGGGCTGGTTACACAAATTGCCAGCAGTAATAATGGCGCTGCATCGCAAAGTGCTTTGGGCACAACATCAACCGATGTTACCCAATACAAAGTGTATGTAAGGCTGTTACCTGAAAGTTATATGGATTTAATTGGTAAAGGCAGTTTTCCTTTTCGCCCCGGTATGAGTGCCAGTGCGGATATACAAACTAAAACACACAGCAACGTATTGAGTGTGCCTATTAATGCAGTAACCACCCGTGATAAAAATGACAGCAGTAAAACTGATAAAAAGAAAACGACTGATGCTGCTGCAACAACACCTGCAGTTACTGTTGCTGCCAGCGCTTATGACGATTTAGAAGTGGTGGTATTTATTTTAGATAAAGAAGGAAAAATAAAAAGATTAAAAGTAAAAACGGATATTCAGGACATTAACAATATTGAAATTACCGAAGGCCTTAAAGAAGGTGATGAAGTTATTACCGGCCCGTATGATGTGGTGAGTAAATCTTTAAAGGAAGGGGATAAAGTAAAAGTGGTGGATAAGAAGGCGTTGTTTGAGAAGAAGTAAGGCCCCCTTGCCCCCTGAAGGGGGATATAGAGTTTGAATTTTTAAAGAATCATTAAAAATTCAATCGGCTGCAATTTTCTAATTACAGCATTATTTTATTTCGCAGTTATAATAAAATAGTTTTAGAAAATTTTAAAGTAAGCCAAATATTGAAAACAACTTTTTTTGCTGCCGTACTTTTGCTGACGGGTATGCTGCATGCCCATGCACAAAATAAAACTACTACACTTAAAGTTTTTTTGCAGGCTGCAAAAAGTGACTCAGTAAATAATGCTACCCTGCAAATATTTCTTTTACCGGATACAGTTTTAATTTCTTCACAGGTTTTTAATAAAATTGGTAATAGTTTTGCTGTAAATCATTTAAGTAAATATTTTATTGCTGCATCTTGTATTGGTTTTGAGAAAGTAACTAAAACTATAAACATTTCCGACAAGCCTGTTACTGCTTATCTTTTATTAAAACGCAACACCACCAATCTTAAAACGGTAACTGTAGTTAGTAAAAGGCCGTTAATAAAACATGAAGATGATAAAACAATTGTAGATGCTACCGTATTAGCCAACAGCAGCACCAATGCATATGAAGTTTTAGAAAAAACACCAGGTGCCATTGTTGACCAGGATGGTAATGTTTATTTAAGCAGCATGAGTCCGGCAACAGTTTATATTAATGGCAGAGAAATGAAATTGAGCAGTGCCGATCTTGCCTCATTATTAAAAAGTTTACCGGCAGGCAGTGTAAGTAAAATAGAAATACTGCGTAACCCATCAGCAAAATACGATGCAGCCAGCAGCGGCGGCATTGTAAATATCGTTTTAAAAAAAGGGGTGAAACTCGGCAGCAGCGGCAGTGTTAACGTGGGTTATTTTCAGGGCGTGTACAGCACACAAACTGCAGGCATAAATATTAATAAAAGCACCCAAAAAATAAACAGCTATTTTAATTACCAGTTTACCAACCGAAAAACTTTTGAAGAATTAAATTCGGACAGGTTGATAAAAAGTGATTCTTCTTTAGTAGTACAAAAAGCATACACTACTTATCCCTCCAACGGATTTTATATTGGCACAGGAATAGACGTTGCATTTACAAAAAAATTTAATGTTGGTTATGATATAAGAGTAAGCAACAACAACAGTAAAAGCAATGCCCTAAACAGTATTGATATTTTTAAAGATGGTACGCAAACAGTGCTGGGCAAAAATCAATCGAACATAAATAACAAAAACAATTCTCTTTATATCAGTAATGAAATTTCTTCTACATACAAAATTGACTCTGTGGGCAGCGAATGGACAGCTGAACTGAATTATAATTTATATCGTAACAACAACTCACAACTCTATACTAATTATTTTTATTTGCCAGCAAGGCCCACTGTTTTGGGTGATGGAGAAAATAAAAACAATAAAAATATTTTTGTTGCTGAAACGGATCTTACCCTCAAGCTGCCTAAAAAATTCACCTTAGAAACCGGTATTAAAGCCACCATCAGCAACAGTAACAACAGCGCTGCTTATTTTTATGATACTTCCAACAGCGGCAGAAAAGTGGACCCTTACCAAACCAATACTTTTAAATATAAAGAAACCATAAGCGCTGCTTATTTACAATTAGCTAAAACATTTTTTGGTTTTACATTAAAGCCGGGCCTGCGTTTAGAAACTACCAATATTAATGGCAGGCAAATAATTCCTAAAGACACTACACTTTCTATAAAGCGAACTGATCTTTTCCCTTATGTTTTTTTGCGGCATAATCTGTTTAAACTTTTTGGTATGCAGCTGGTGGGCAATGCTATTTACCGCCGCAGTATTAAAAGGCCTTATTACGAAATACTGAATCCTTACCCAAAATATGTTGACCAGTATTTATTTGAACTGGGTAACCCCCGGCTGCAGCCGCAGTTTACCACCAACTACGAGTTGAATGTAATGTTTGATGATTTTCCGGTTTTTGCATTTGGCGTAAATGAAACCAAAGATATTTTCAGCAGGGTTACTTACCAGGATGATGTTACAAAAATTGCTTTTCGCACTTATGATAATTTGGGTAAAAACAAAGAGTTGTATTTTAGAATTGTAGGCGGCATTCCACCTGGTGGAAAATATTTTTTTTACATGGGGGCGCAACACAATTACAATACATATGAAGGATTGTATCAAAATAAATTATTACAATACAGCAGAGGCAGCTGGCGTTTTTTTATGTACCACGAATTAAAAGCAACACCTACACTTACATTTGATGTACAGGGCTTTATGCTTACCCGTGGTTTTGTTGATTTTTATGAACTCGATCAATTTGGCGGCTTATATATTTCTGCTAACAAAAGTGTTTTAAAGAAAAAGGCTAACATTATTTTTTCGGTAAATGATGTGCTGCGTACCAACCAGGTTTCTTTTAATTTAAACCAGGGCAATGTAAATGCCAGTGGCAGCCGTGTAAATGATACCCGAAGATTTGGAATAACATTGCGCTATAATTTTGGATTGAGTAAACCTAAAGACAATGCGGAGTTTGGTACACCGGTGGAAGGGAAAGAGAATTAAGAGCCTCATCCTCCATCTCCTTCTCCCAAGGGGAAAGGAGCGGTACATCTAAAAGATACAAACATAAAATCTTCCACTTCTGCTTTAAATCTTTATTCAACAATCATCAATCACTCTATTTTTTTATTTACACATAATCTTCTGCTCATTCTTCGCAATTCCCCCTTTAGGGGATAGGGGCAAATAATTTCTCTGCAACAGCCACACTTTCCGGTTTTCCTACATCTACTAAATTATCTCCGTTATGATCGTAACCTAATATTACATGCTCTGCTGCTAAATCAAGGTAACTGTCCATGATAGAAAATTTTCCTTTTTGTTTTATCAGAGAAAAAATCTCAGGTTCGTAAATTACCACACAGCTGTATGCTTTTTCTATAAGATTAGGTTTGTTGATGGAAATTTTTTCTTCGCCGGTTTGTAAATTTTTCCAGCCGCATAAACGGTTATCATTATCAAATAATAAAACCCTTGATGATTTCCTGTCGGTAACACCAAATGTAACCAATGGTTTATGCTGCTGATGAAAAGCCATCAGTTTATTTAAATCTAAATTGGTGAGGATATCTACATTTAAAGAAAAAAATGGTTTGCCATTATCCAATAAATGTTTTGCTTTTATTAATCCACCACCAGTTTCTAATACTTCATTGCTTTCGTCACTTATAACAACATTACTTCCCCAGCCATTATTTTTTTTTATAGCATTAATAATTTGCTGAGGGAAATGATGAATGTTTACTACTACATCTTTAATACCGTATTGTTGCAGGTATTCTATATTGCGTTGCAATAAAGATTTGCCGTTTACTAAAGCGAGTGCTTTAGGATGTGAGTCCGTCCAAGGTTTAAATCTTGTTCCTAATCCTGCCGAAAAAATTATCGCTTTATTATTCATGCTTTTAAAACTGTATTGTTATGCATTTTTTTGCCGCTCTCTATAAATTCAATATTTACTTTTTTGCTTCTCAAAAAAAGTAACAAAAAAGGAGCTCCGAAATCGAAAACAGCCCGATTTCGGGAAGGTTCCCTGATAAAGCTTTTGTGCTACTGTAAACTGAACATTTATAATTTAAGGACTTTATAAATTTTTAAACTTTACATTACTCAGCCTGTTTAGCCACATCCGTCTTCCAATTTTCTTTGTTATTATGATTAAGTTCGATCTTCACTTTAAATTTATTTCTTAAATGCCTTGCAATGGCTTCGGCGGAATATACGCTGCGGTGTTGTCCGCCGGTGCAACCAAAGTTGATGGTTAAATGTTCGAAGCCACGTTTAATATAATCCTCCACCGAAATATCGATGATGCTGTACACACTGTTTAAAAAGTCGGGCATTTTTGTTTGCTGTTCTAAAAAATCTTTTACCGGTTTATCCAAGCCCGATAAATGTTTGTACTCATCAAACCTGCCGGGATTTAAAATGCCCCTCATATCAAAAACAAAACCGCCGCCGTTTTTTGTTTCATCTTTGGGGTAACCGGTTTTTATGTAAGAGAAACTATTTATCGTAACTACTAATGGTGTGTCATCTGTTGCCTGTATGGGTGTAAATTCCTGTATCACTTCATCACTGATGCATAGTTCTAAGACTTTTTTAAACTCTGGTACAGCAATACCAATACTCTGGTTATTAATAAACCATTTTAAATTTTGCAATGCTAATGGAATGCTGGTTAAAAAATGTGCCTTTCTTTCAAACAAGCCTCTAAAACCATAAGCACCCAACACCTGCAATAACCTAATTAATACATACCCATTATACTGGCTTCGGAAAACGTCCCTGTCCACAGTTTCTTCTACAATTTTTTCAAACGAGTTGATATAATCTTCCAGTAAACTCAATTTCCAATCGTCGGGTAAATTGGCTTTTGCCTGCCATAATAAAGAGGCCACATCATATTGCGGTGCACCCTTCATGCCACCCTGATAATCTATAAAGTGCACCTCCGTATCTTCACTCACCATTATATTCCTGCTCTGAAAATCACGGAACATAAAAAATTTATATTCCGTATGTGCTAAATAATTACTTAACGCTTCAAAGTCATCAATCAGTTTTTGTTTATCATAAGGCTTACGTAAAGCATCTAAAAAATAATATTTAAAATACAACAGGTCGGCCATGATGGCCTGTTTACCAAAGGAAGTATTAGTCAAACATTTTTTATAATTCAATTCCTCATGCCCTTTTACCTGCAGTAGAGCAAGCTGGTGCAAACTTTCTTTATATAAATCATAAACACTTTGTACATAACCCTGCTCTTCTAATTTATTTAATAATGACACATCCCCAAAATCTTCCTGTACATAAATATCTTTTTCGCTGTTGATGCATAAAATTTTTGCAGTAGATAAACTTTTCATTTTAAAATGTTCCGAAAAATAAATAAAGGCATCGTTTTCTTTTATGTTGGCACCATATGTGGCAATAAAATTTTTATCTTTTGTGTGAATGCGAAAGTAATGCCGTTCGCTGCCGGCTTGTGGTAATTTATCAATAGCGGTAATGGGTGCTGTTGAAAATGTTGTAAAGAGTTCTTTTATTCTGTCGGTAGTGGTAGTCATTCATTTATATTGTTGTGGTAAAAATAGTTTAAAATGAAGGAGATGCCAAAAGGCAGTCAAATTCCTAAGCATTACTTTTTTTCAACTTATTATTTATATATTCGTAAAACCTTAACCAATAAAACAATTATGGAACAATTACCTGACAATCTGAACAACCAAACACCCATTCCTTTATTTAAAGTGGACCCAATTATGGTTTTAGTTTTTGGGATTCTATCCTGCGGACTATACCTTATTTACTGGAACATTAAAATGGCAGAAGTTTTAAATGCAGTTGCCGAAAAAGAAATTATTTCGCAACCGATAGCCATTTTTGCAGGATGCTGTATGCCGGTAAACGTTTATTTTTATTATCTGGCCGGTAAAGAAGCTTTGCCAAAAGTATATGCAAGAACAGGTGAACCTCAAAAAGATCAATCTACTTTATTAATTATTTTGGGATTTCTTTTTCCGGTAGTTGCTGCAATGATTGTACAAGGTGACGTTAACAAACTATACGATTAATACAAGAAATAAACGTAAGTGGTACGGAATTACTGGCGCTTTAATAACGCTGGTAATTCCGTATTTTTTATTACTCAATAATGGCAACCATCATTTAGAAACGGATCAATCACTTTGTCCGTTTAAAATGCTAACTGGTTTCCCCTGCCCCGGTTGCGGCATTACTAAATCGCTGGTATATTTTTATGAGGGAGATATTTACAAAAGTTTTAGTTATCATATTCTGGGGCCTTTTGTAATTGGATTTTGTTTATTAACTATTGTGGTACTTACAACAGAGTTAATTACTAAAAAAGAATATTTTACCAAATGGTTGTACAATAAAAAGCTGGCTTACGGTTTAGCAATTTTTCTTGCGGTGTATCATATTATAAGATTAGGATTTTTTGTGCATGATAATTCCTGGGATAGTATTTTGCACCAATCTGTTTGGCAGTAACTTATAAACTTATTGCAGGTGATTTTTTTTCGCTACCGTAGTTAAAAATAATTGCAATCTTGCTTTGTATGCTTCTCTGTTATCGCCTGCCTTCAAAAAAAATGTGACCTGTTAAATTTTTCGGTAATAAAAAATTACCACTTTAGGGTATTGTAGCGATAATTAAAGGGTGCTAATTTTAAAAAATTAAACTTTTTAAATTTTATCATTATGGCAAAACAAATCTTCAAAGTTCAAATGGATGGTGTTGAACTTACAAAAGCACAGGCAGCCGGTTTACAAAACGCAATTAACACAGCCGCCACTTCGTACATTGCAAAAAGCTTCAGGCCTATTCCTAAAGACAGTATTTGGGGTATGAAAAGACCCGAATGGCTGGGTATTTGGATTAAAAAATTTAAAGACCTGGAAGGATTAAAAGCTGGTGGGTTTAAACAGTTTTAATACCGCAGCGTATGAAAGAAAAACAACACAAAACCTGTCCCAGTTCTTTGGGGCAGGTTGGTTCAAATTTATTAGGTGTGGTAAATCCATCAGGCACTGTTGGTTTTTTTAAAGATCCTGTAGAAGTTACGCAGGAATTTATAGATGATGCTGGCGATTTTGAAAACCTGGAACGCCGTTTCCGTTTCAGCAATAAATGTGTACAAAGTGGCTGCAAACAATGGACTGGAAAAGAATGCGGCGTAATAAAAGCTGTGCTGGCATTAGACAGTATTCCGGCAAAAAACGATTTACCTGCCTGCTCTATAAGAAGCAACTGCCGTTGGTTTTATCAGGAAGGTGGAATTGCGTGCAATGGTTGCCGCTATGTTATTACCAATGTAAGCGAACCTGCAACAGAAGCTATTGCTGAATAAAATTTTTGAGCCATTAACCTTATCCGCAATAAAGTAATGGGGTTACTCCCCCATTACTTCTTCTTTTCTTTTTCTAAATTTTCTCGGATCACTTCCATCCATTTGCACAATCGCCGGATAAAATTTACCCAACACATCTACCAATGCAGTTTGGCTTTGCATTACTTCGTTAATATCCTTGTAAGCAAAAGGTGCTTCATCCAGGCCGCCACCAATTAATTTTACGCCATGTGTTTTTAATTCATTCTTCAAAGCTTCATGTGTAATATTGGCCAGGGCTTTTGTACGGCTCATTTTTCTCCCGGCGCCATGAGATGCAGAATTAATGGAAGTTTTTTCTCCTTTACCTTTTACAATAAAGCCCGGCGCCGTCATGCTCCCCGGAATAATCCCCAGCACATTTTTACCTGCAGGTGTTGCACCCTTACGATGTACAATTACTTCCT
>NZ_JANMUN010000172.1:0-8048 GCF_031391665.1 Ferruginibacter sp. | reverse complement strand
CCAATGGAATAGAAGTTTTTGTCATTTGCAAAGAGCTTAAAATTTTTCTTTTATACGCAGGATGCTATGCATGAGTGCCTCAACCTGACATTTTTTTAATCGGATAGATTCAATGTCTAATTGGTATTACTTTTATTTGCAGCTGCAGTTATCATTTCTTTCAGCACTTTTATATCAATATCCTCCAATTTATTTATGTAAAGGCAACCAACACCTGTTTTATGCTTGCCCAGTTTTTTTAGAGCAGCTGCATGTTCCATAATACCAACGCTAATATATATCGACAGATTAGTTTTACGGGGTGCAAAACCTATACGTAGCCAATCTACCTCTCTGCCACTGGTGGGGCTTTTGTATCTTTTAATGCCAAAACCGATGATAGAGTTGCTCCATAATATTGGCGCTTCACCAGTTGCTTTTTTCATCATTTCCAATAGCACAAAACTGTCTTTACGTTTTTGTTCACTTGGAAGGCTATTAATAAAATCTTCTGCCCTTGCTGTGGTTGGTTTTGTTTTTATTACAGCCAGTTTTGATTTTTTTTCTGCCATTTGAAATTATTATTTGTTTTACAATGGTTTATAATTCACATCAATTTCAAACAATCTTTTACAAATACCAAAACTTTCCTGCTTTTATAAATCTTTGCTGATGCAAAACAGAATAACAGCAGTAGCAGAAAATTTACACCTTTAACAACCCACGGAAACCTCTTGCAGCATAATAAGATTCTGCTCCATTATGATACAAGAAAACATTGCCATAGCGGTAATCACAAAAAAGTGCCCCGCCAAGTTTTCTGATAGCAGCAGGCGTTTTTATCCAGCTTGATGTTTTCGTATCAAAATTTTCTCCTGACTTTTGTAAGGATTGCAAGTACCGGTATTGCTCTTCCGTTAAAAGTTCAATACCCATTTCTGCAGCCATTTCAACAGCACTGTTTTCCGGTTTATTTTCTTTTCTTTTTTCCAGCGCTTCATGATCGTAGCAAATACTTCTGCGGCCTTTAGGACTTTCTGCAGCACAATCATAAAAAATATACTCGCCTGTTTTTTTATCATAGTCAACAACATCCGGTTCACCGCCACTCTCTTCCATTGCATTAAGCGACCAAAGTTTTTCATTATTGACTTCTAACTTTGCCTGCACTTTCGCCCAATCGATACCTTTATGGCGGTTTATATTTTTTTCAAAACGGGTTTTTAATGTATTGAGAAGTGCTGAGTGTTGTTTTGATGACAATTGCTTTTTCATTTCTATTAAAATTTATATACTTTTTTATTAATATTGAATAGGTCGCTAAATTGTCCTGTCATAATACTCACAAACTTTATTGTAAATTTTTTTCAAAGTCAAGCCTTTAGTTGATGATAAATCATTCACAAGGTCTTTTACAGCGTCATATATTATTGGAAGGTGGTTTATGAGTTTTGCATGAATTGAGTCTGGAGTTGTAAAAATGCAAACAACTTGATTGTTTTCATTAATTAACTCGCCTTCGGTTGTAACTGTCCAATCAATTTTATAGTCGGCTTTTGTGTCTATAATTTGTTTGAATTTCTCAAACAGCTTTTTGGAAACTTGTTTTTTGCCTTAGTCATAACCAATCATAAACTCACCGATTAAATCAATTAAGTCGTCACCATTTTTTATCATCAACTTTTCTTTGTCGGAGGCAGTCGGAAGGAAATAAGTTATTTCTTTAGATGATTTGTCAAATAGTGTATCTTTTTTTAGAGTCCAAGACATAACCTCAAATTTTAAAAGTGGTTCAATAAATTTCCGGTAATGAAAAAGTCTTGGCGTTGTTGGGAAATTCGAGTTCCGTCAGCCCATAACCGAAGACCAATAATTGCAATATTGCTGATGTTTTATTCATAAGCCAAATTTATAACGTCCTGCCCGCACTAAAGCACAATAAAGAACTGACACATCCTGAAAAAAGTTGACAACCAAATGTTGAGGCATATTTGTCAAGCCTCAATAATGCCAAACCTAATGTTAGCTGTTCGGGCTTTCCCTTGTGATACCCAACTCTTTTAGCTTTATTTGTCGCCACTCTGGATATTTATCAAATTTATTTCTGTTGGTTATTTCCCATTGTATCACTTTAGCATAAGGTTTTCTTTCTTCACCTTTTGGATTTTCCATTGGGTACTTAGAACGCAATTCTTTGTATTTTTTGGCGAAAAAGTCAAAGTAAGTTCCAATTATACCAAGCCCTGTATTAATTTCTAAGTCTTCTAATTCTTTAACAATATTCTGTAGTATTTCCCTATTTCCATTTTTCTTCCTTTGTGATTTAATCCATACAAGTTTATCTTCTAACCAATTACCCAAGTCAGCTATTTCAGGATTTGGGTCTGTCTGTGAAGGAAGCCATTTATAATTATTTTGCGATAATCTTTCTTTTTTCAATTGCTCAATTAAAATTAATTTATCTATAATAACTTCCTGATTGATATTTCTTTCGTCATCTTCTGAACTCTCAAGAAAGTGAATATCTTTCAGACGTTTAATTTCATATTCAGTAATCTTTCTCTTTTTGGTTTTATAATTTTTTTCATTTTTCAACTGCTCCAATCTTAATCTTTGGTCCATACACCATTGTGCTAAATCATTTAAAGGATTTTGCTTATTTTTTTTATCTACCGTAATCCACGCAAACTTTTGCTTTTTTGATTTGCAGTAAGCATCAACTCTTGCTAATTTGTTTTCCCATTTTTGCATCCATATAATTTCGTTTGGATTGCCCCAAAAGAAATTTTCTTTATCCAATAATTCTAAGTGGTCTGGTAGAATAGCTCTTACACCATTCTCGTCTCTATGATTATAAAACTCTCTCTGCCTTTTATACCAATTATACAACTTATGACCTTCTGGAATGATTGTGTTTCCACCATTTTCTTTTTTAAATTCGATGAATTCATTAAAATAAATTAGCCAAGTTTCTTTATATTCATCTGTTATTAAAAATCTATTTCTATTTCTTTCAGAAGTTGAGGTTGATTGTTTACTTTTTAATTTTTCTTCTTCAATTTTCCTATATCTTTCTTCTTCTCTTAATCTTTCTCTTTCAATAATTTTTTCTTCTTCTTTTTTAAATTCAATATCTGCTATTTTGTGACGTTCTCTATAAATTTTATACCTTTTTTCATAATCTAATATTGTTTCAAGTATTTCAATTTTTTTTGATTTTGTATTGAAATATGTAAACTGCTCCATTAAATCTTTATGCAATAATGAGTCTATGGTCGTATCGCATTCTATAGATGTTTCTATATTATTTTCTAAACCACCACTTGTCAAATTGGCTGAACCGATATATAGCTTTACATTATTTTGAGTTCTAAAGAAGAATATTTTAGGATGAAAAGTCGGAAAACTTTCTCTGTTTAAATAGATAATATGGTTGTCTGTAAATAATTGCTTTAAGGCGTTAGGTTCTGTCTGATAGAAATTTGTCCCAACGTAAAAAGTTACTTTAAAGCTTTTTTTATTTATTACTTCCAAAAAAGATTTAAGACCTGAATATTTTAGAAAAGCTGTACAAATAATAATCTCTTCTGCAAATTCAAATGCAGTTAAAATTTCTGTTTTGTGATTTTTAGCTTCGCTGTTTGAAAGTATTTTCATTTTATGCAGGGTCTGTCTAGCGTGACAGCTAACTCAAATATATGCGAAAGTTTCCCCCTTTCAAACTGTTATAAAAAAATCATCTTAAATACAAAACTCCCAGGCTTTCGTTTTTACTTCGCTAGGTTTGCCAAACTTTAAAAGCTTCGCAAACCTCTTTGCACTACTCCACCTTCAACCCCCAATCAATTCCTTTTTGTGTTGCAGGCACACCATCTATTAACCATTTAGCCGGCTTCTCTCCTTTAAGTTTCCAGTCAAAAAATTGTTGTTCCCGTATTTGAATATCTTTACGGTTTTTTCTTTCAATTAAATTATGGGCTTCGCCATTGTACACCAATAACCAAACAGGTTTATTAAGTCTACGCATAGCCGTAAACATTTCTATGCCCTGGTACCAGGGCACGGCATCATCAGCATCGTTACTCATTATTACCAATGGCGTGGTTACTTTGGGTAAATGAAACAGCGGCGAATTTTCGATATACAGATTTGGTTTTTCCCAAAGCGTGGCACCAATACGGCTCTGTGTTTTTTCGTATTGAAACTGGCGGTTGAGACCCGTACCCCAGCGTATGCCGCCGTAAGCACTCGTCATGTTGGCAACAGGTGCGCCTGCCCATGCGGCGGCAAATAATTTTGTTTTAGTAATAAGATATGCCGTTTGATAGCCGCCCCAACTTTGCCCCTGCAGGCCGAGTTTGGTACTGTCCACATAACCCAATTTTACAACAGCCCTTACGCCGCTTACAATATAATTATAGGCATCGTTGCCGGGGTGGCCGGTGGTGTAAGAAATATCCGGCGCAAAAACTACATAGCCACGGCTTACAAAAAAAGAAATATTTAAGCGGCTCGGCGTAGGCGATGGTGCGTTATAACTGTACAAACCATCAGATAGTTTTTCGTAAAAATAACTTATCATCGGGTACTTCTTTTTAGGGTCGAAGTTTTCGGGCTTGTAAATAATACCTTCGCTTTGTTTGCCATTGTAAGTTTTCCATTTAAATAATTCGGCAGTGCCCCAGTTAAAATCTTTTTGCTGTGGATTAATATCACTTAATACCATTTCATCTTCAACCGATGTGCTGGTGTAATATAAATTGGGCGATGATGCATAATTTTCTTTGGTATAAATAAATGCCATAGCATTTTTTGCTTTTAAAGGAAAACCAAATACATTTTTTTCGGGTTTATTACTAAAAGAAAGAAAATTGTTTTTTAAAGTTGATGCATCCAGCACCATAGTTTTTGCAATATTATCAAACACCCGAAATGCCAATGGCTTTTCTGTATTTACAAAACGTTCTTCCCTGTCGGTGGAAATATAGCGGTACGTAATTTTATTTTTACGGGGCATTTTTGAAGGGTCGATAATTGTTGCAGGCATTGCAGCAGCATCCGGATCTACATTCCAAACATCGTAACGGTCGTACACATAAAAATTTTTATCATCGTTGCTCCAGCCCATTATACCATAAGGATTGGGATGATCGGGCACATCATTATCTTCTTCGTAAATGGGTACTTTTATTTTTTCAGTTACATTTTTTGTAGCACCTGTTGCCACATCATAAGTAAAATAATTTTTCTTCGCTTCATCGTACCAGTACACATATTTACCAGCAGGGGAAGCATTAAAGTTGGCCTGTACATTTGCTGCTACTAATTTTTTTGTGCCATCTGCTGTACGGATAACATACGCCGATGTTTTTGTATTGCCCGTCCATTGCAATTCTTTCCGGTTGTCTTTATTGGTGGTGGCTAAAACCCAATCGGCACTACCTTCATTTGGCAGAGTAATTCTTTCTGCGTCTTCGGCTCCCAGTTGTACCAATTTATTTTCACCGATATTTATTACTGCAGTGTAGCTGCGTTTTAATTCGGCATCTAATTGTTTTAATTGCTGCGGTTGTAAATAATCGTCGTTGTAATGCCATACATCCACACGGGCCAGTTCAAAATCTATCAGCGTGGTATCTTTAGCAGGTTTAATGGCAGCAGTACCAAAAAATAATTTTTTACCATCTTTACTAAATACAAGAGTGGCATTTTCACTGATGGTGCTGCCGACTTTCATACCCACTGTATTTTTTTCTGCCAGCAGTTTTGCACTGTCTTGCCCATTAGTATAATGCCAGAGTTTATAAAATTTGGTGAGTGATTTTGTACTGCTGTCTCTTTCAGCAACAAAGGCCAGTTGATTTCCTTCCTCATCAAAAGCATAATTTTTACAATCGTTACAGCCTCTTATTAATGTATCAGTTTTTTCGCCATACAAATCGTACAGTAACACCATGGCTTTGCTGTTACTATCTTTATTATTTTTTGTAGTTTCAATTAAAAGCCTGGTGGCTTTTTTATTAAAAAAATATTCGCTTACCAGTTTGAAAGTTTTTTCTTTCCCGTCAATAAGCCTTCGTAAAATTAAATCGGTGCCTTCGGTTGCAGCGCTGGCTATGGCATCATCGCCATCGGCATCTTTTAACTCTGTTAAATCTTCATCAGCTTTTTTTAAAATTTGTTTAGCGGCTTTTTGTGCTGCTTCAATTACTTCCTGCTTATTAATTCTTCCTCCAATGGAATCAATTGATTTTTTTATAATAGAGTCGGCCAGCTTTACCAGCATATCTATTTTTGCTTTGGCAGAATCGTACACTGCCACTTTTGTTTTTTTGGTACTGTCTGGCATTGGCTTTTCAATATGATAAGCAATAAAGCCTGCGCCTTTTTCGGGGGATTTAAAAGTTTTGGTACGGGCAAATTTGGTTACGCTTTCTGCACCCAGTTCAATAATGCCCAAAGAATCTTTTGGCATATCATCGGGTCTTTTCTTTTTAATCCTGGCCTGCCTTGTATCCTGAAAAGGAGGTTTAATTTTAAACACTGCATATTTACTGTCTTCGGTAATTACAGCGCTGTAACCACGGGGTATAATTTTTTTATATTTTGTTAGAGGGTTTTGAATAACTAATTCGCCATCCCCTTCCTGCGGATTAACAGCGTACACCACAAATTTTCCATCGTTGCTTATCATGCGTTCGCCAATGCTTTTCCAGTTGTCGTAAACGGTATGGTCCAGTGGTTTTTTGTTTTGTGCGGTTGCGGAAAAAGCAATTACTAAAAGTAAAATGGAGAAAAATCTTTTCATGTGTAAAGTTTTGGAGCAATAAAGTTATTGCATTTGTATGAACGGGGATTTGAAAAGATTAAAAGGATTTTAAAAATGATAAATCCTTTTAATCTTTTAAAATCCACCCAAATCTGCGTTCAGACAGAAATCAATCTTCCAAAAACCCCCATTCATTCCTTAACCCTTCTAATCTTTCGCCTTGCAATTTTATGGCATCGTAATGCCCGGCATTATTTTTTTGGCGGTAGGCTTCATACAAAGTAACAGCACAGGCCACAGAAATATTTAGTGACTTTATAATACCCACCTGCGGAATAATAAAATTGCCGTCGGCCAAAGCAATAATTTCTTCGCTAACGCCACTGTGTTCATTGCCAAAAACTAAAGCCACAGGTTCGGTTAAATTTAACTCATGCAATCCAACGGCATCGCTGCTTAAATGTGTGGTGTAAATTTTTTTATAGCGTTTGCGTAATTCAGCAAAGCATTCATTGGCATCGGTGTACTGATGCACCGTTAACCATTTGGCAGCGCTGGAACTACTTTTAGCTCCCCACTTTTTATGTGGTGGAATTTTAGTATTCAAAATAAAAATATCCTGCATACCCACGGCATCGGCGGTACGCATTACAGCGCTGATGTTATGCGGATCAAAAACGTTTTCTAAAACTACAGTAAGATCGGGCTGGCGTTTGTTTAAAACTGTTGTAAGCCGTTCGTTGCGTTCTGGTGTCATGCCCAAAAATACAAATTTAAATACAAGAAATTTTTGAACAATGCAATTAAGAATGATTGTATATTTATAGAGGATAGAAATTTTAATACTTCAATCACCCATCAGGGATTGGGGCGATATACAAAACAGTTATCAGCTTTATAACATGAGAACACAATTAAAAAAAGACGAAAAATTATTGATCATTATTCGCCAGCACTGGATAAAATTAGTGCTGCCCATTTTTGCATGGCTGCTGCTTTCTACAATTTTATTACTGCTGATGACCAATTATACTATTGCATTCATCATTATTTTAATTACAGCCATTTACCCTATGGTGGAGTACATTAACTGGAAATACAATTTATGGGGTGTTACCAATATGAGGGTGGTGGACGAAAGTGGTTTTTTTACCCGCTATTCCAAAGAAAGCCCTTTAGATAAAATAAATAATGTAGAATACGACCAGCCTTTAATGGGCCGCATTTTTGGCTACGGCAATGTAGATATACAAACCGCTGCCGAAATGGGTGAAACAAAATACACCCTCATCCATCATCC
>NZ_JANMUN010000178.1:0-1983 GCF_031391665.1 Ferruginibacter sp. | reverse complement strand
ACTGGGTTCATTGCCGTGTATAGAATGCCCGATCCAAACTACCATGGGCATATTTTCAATATTTACCGAACCCGATTTTGAAGGATCGCTCAATAACAAATGCTGCTGCCGTATTTCTTCCAGCCGCTGCTGATTTTTTTGCGACGTAATTATTAATAAAACCTGAGGCCTTCCCTCGTAAGTAAAACCCATCGTTTCTAATTTCACTCTATCGGGTGCAGCAGCCGAAATGGCTTTCATGTAATTTACCAGCCTGTCGTGTGTTACATGCCACTCTCCCACTTCGTGATAAATAATATCTTTTGGTTTTGGAATAGCGGCGTTATATGTAACATCATCCGGCAAATAATAATGTAGATCCTGTGCAGCAGTTTGCAATGCAGTTAAAAAAATAATGGCACAAAAAAATAGCCTTCTCATAAGCAGTTTAGTTTAAAAATGAAAATAGGTTGTTTAAGGGAAAATACAAAAGGCAATTTTGGGCCGGGCATAGAATTGCTATTTAGCTTCATTGGCGTCGCACTAGTGTACAGAATATCTTTATTGAGCTTTTATTGCAGCGTAGATGATAAGTGAATTGTAATTTTTGGAATGCTAATCTTTTGTGTTTACATATAAATATTAGAGCAGGGGTTTTAAAAGTGTAAGAGTTTCTCCGTTCCGCCGGGGTCTTCACCACCTGGCTTTGAGCGTAGCGTGAGACCCCGGCGTTTAAAAGAGCTTTAAAGTTTTATAAAGCCGCTCTATAAATAATTGATACAATTTTGTAAATGAAGGACTCTGTGTAAAAAACTTTGAAGAGTTTTCATACGCCGGGGTTTCATGCTCTCCCACATGAGCGATGGGATGAAAACCCCGTCAGGACATAATCACAAAATTATTTTTATTTCAATCAAACAAATCACTACTCAAATACCGGTCGCCCCTATCGCAAACAATAAAAACAATTACACCAGCTGTTAATTCTTTTGCCAGTTCAATGGCTGCATGTGCGGCACCGCCGCTGCTCATGCCACTAAAAATAGCTTCATCACGGGCCAATTTTTTTGCCATAACACGGGCATCTTTTTCTGCAATTTCAATTACACGGTCCACACGGTTACGATTAAATATTTTCGGTAAATAAGCTTCGGGCCATTTGCGTATGCCGGGAATTTTAGCACCATCCATTGGCTGGCAGCCCACAATTTGTACAGCAGGGTTTTGTTCTTTTAAATATTTTGATACCCCCATTATTGTTCCCGTTGTTCCCATGGCAGAAACAAAATGTGTTATCTGTCCGTTAGTGTCTTTCCAGATTTCGGGGCCGGTAGTTTTGTAATGCATGTTAGGATTATCCTCGTTACCAAATTGATTAAGCATGTGGTATCCTCCTTTTGCCACCTGTGCATTGGCATAATCAATTGCGCCTTCCATCGATTTCTCTTTTGGAGTAAGGATTACTGTGGCGCCAAAAGCTTCCATAGTTAAAACTCTTTCTCTTGTTGCATCTTCAGGCATCACCAATTCAATCGGTACGTTAAATAAACTTGCAATCATCGCTAATGCAATGCCGGTGTTACCGCTGGTGGCTTCTACCAAGGTAATGCCGGGTTTTATTTCGCCACGGTCTAATGCGCCTTTTATCATGCCGTATGCGGCCCGGTCTTTTACACTGCCGCCAGGATTGTTACCTTCCAGTTTACCATAAATAGTAACGTTTTTATTGGGATTAAGTTTTTTTAATTCTACCAACGGGGTATTGCCTACCAGATCTAATATGCCTGCCATAAATTTATTTTTATCTGCACAAAATTATAAACAAATAAAATCATTCTATTCAATAAAGTAAAACAGTCTATTTAAATGGTAGATTTTTAACAAATGCCTTTTTTTATTTGGTGGGTGTAACGGTATCTTTGCTTATTAAATAAAACTGCAGCATGAAAGTTTTACTGGCAATAATTCTATTAAGCATAAGCCCGGCAATATTTGGCCAACAGG
>NZ_JANMUN010000119.1:0-21208 GCF_031391665.1 Ferruginibacter sp. | reverse complement strand
GGCATCGCACTCTTGTGCAGTATATCTTTATTCAACTTTTATTTAAGCGGTTATGCCAGCATACTGTTTAAAATATAATTGCTGTACATTCGTATCTAATCAAAAGCAATGAAAAAAATATTACTGCAACTTTTATTCATTTGCACATTTGCACATTTGCCTATTGATACATTTGCTCAGGATTCCTCCCACTTACGCATTTCACTGCTCACCTGTACACCCGGCGAGGAACTCTATTCTATTTTTGGCCACAGCGCTTACCGGGTAATTGACAGCAGCAGTGTAACAGACATCGTTTACAATTACGGTATGTTCGATTTTAATGACGAAGGTTTTTACATAAAATTTGCAAGGGGCAAACTAATGTACTATGTTTCCGCAGCAAGGTTTGATGATTTTAAATACGAATACCAATATTTTAATCGTGGCATTACCGAACAGATTTTAAATTTAACTGCAGCAGAAAAAACAACTATTCAGCGTTTTTTAAATAATAATTTAAAAGAAGAAAATAAATATTATAAATACGATTTCTTTTTTGATAACTGCACCACAAAGCTCAGGGATATTCTTAAAAAAAATCATGACTCTTCTTTTACCATAAATCCTGTAATGCCTTCGGGCACTACTTTCCGCCAGGCTATTTATCAATACCTCGATAAAGGCCAGCAGCACTGGAGCAAACTCGGTATCGATCTTTTATTAGGCAAACCCTGCGATGCAGTGATGACGGCAGAGCAAATGCAATTTTTACCCGATAACCTGATGAAAAGTTTAGACAGTGCCGATCATCCAATGGTATTATCTCATCAAAATTTATACAACATAAATAATGGTGCTGTTAAAAAGCCATTTTTTACACCCTTTGTTGTTTTCACTTTACTGCTGATATTAATCTTTTTAATAAGTTTATCAAAACATAAAATTGCCCATATATTTTTAAAATTATTCGACTGGTTATTATTTTTTGTAACGGGTTTACTCGGTATCATTTTAATTTTTATGACCACTGCAACCGACCACAGCATGACAAAAAATAATTTTAATTTATTGTGGGCTTGGCCAACACATTTCATCATGGCATTTTTTATAAACAGTCCGCAGAATGCGGTGCATAAAAAAAGTTGGGTAAAAAAATATTTTGCTTTTACAGCAATTGCTTTAGTATTTGTTTTGTTAGCCTGGTTTTTTTTACCGCAGCATTTAAACCCTGCCTTAATACCATTTATGCTGTTATTAATTTATAGAAGTGCTGTAAAATCTATCGGCGTTAAATAGCTTAACTTCACTAACTAAATTATTATTATGGAAACTAAAGCCATAGCGTATCAATCTGCCCAAATTTTTTACCGCATTACCGGCAATGGAAAACCTGTTGTACTCATTCACGGCTTTGCCGAAGATGGTGAAATATGGAATAATCAAATTGAATTTTTAAAAGACGGTTTCACCTTAATAATCCCAGATTTGCCAGGCACCGGCAAATCTGAATTAATTGAAGACATGAGCATTGAAGGCATGGCCGATTTAATAAAAGCAATTATTGTAGAAGAAAATATCAGCCAGTCAATTATTATTGGCCACAGTATGGGTGGCTATATTACATTAGCCATTGCAGAAAAATATCCTGAATTAATAAGTGCCTTTGGTTTGTGCCATTCCTCCGCATTTGCAGATAATGAAGAAAAAAAAGCAGCCCGTTTAAAATCGATTGAGTTTATAAAAAGCAATGGCGCTTACGAGTTTTTAAAAACAACTATATCTGGTCTGTTTCTTTTGGGCCAGGACGGTTCAAAACCGTCAGACCCAAACGCAGCTATTTTAATCGAAAAAGGAAAACAGTTTACACCAGAAGCATTAATAAAATATTACCAGGCCATGATTGCCCGGCCCGAAAGAATTGAAGTATTGAAAATTTTTAATGGCCCGGTATTATTTATTATTGGCGAACATGATAAGGCTATTCCTTTTGAGCAAAGTATGCAGCAATGTTATTTGCCCCCGCAATCTCATGTACATATTTTACGCAACAGTGCCCACATGGGCATGTTAGAGGAAACAGACAAAGTAAATACTGCAATGCTGCAGTTTTTACAATTGGCAACCTAACTAATATTATCACCGATTAAACAACAAACAAAACCTTTAAACCGTTTTAACAGGTAGCAGCTTTGCAAAAGGCAGCATTTTATGTTACTTTTAGGTCTGATACATACAACATCCGGAGAATGAAGAAATATTGTATTCTTTTTATTTTATCGTTTTTATCTGTAAAGGAAATTTTGGCCAATCATACTAAGGGAGGGTGGATGTACTATGAATATTTGGGACCTGGGAGTGCCCCAAATACCTCGAGATACAGAATCATTTTAAAACTCTACTCGGAATGTGATTTAAACCCCGGCCAAATAGATGCTTCCGTACCTTTTACCTTTTTTAATCCTGCAAACAACAGCCAGGTTCTTAATATTTCTGTTCCTGTTTTAAATGATATTACTATTAGTAATTGTAATAGTCCGCAATGCCAACCCTGTATTAATAATCCTCCGGCAATTTGTTACAGAATCAGAACCTTTCAATTAGAACAAGAACTTCCTAATACGCAATTGGGTTATATTATTTCTTATCAAAGATGTTGCAGAATTGCAGGCATTGTAAATATTCAAGCCCCTTCTCAGGATTATGGAGAAACGTGGACTGTGAACATACCCGGAACCGCAACTATAACAGGTGCAGAAACCAATTCGAGTGCAATATTTTCTCAAAATGATACTGCAATTATTTGTCAAAATGATTTTTTTACATTCGATTTTAGTGCAACAGATATAAATAATGATTCTTTGGTTTATAATTTTGCATCTGCATATTCCGGCGGTACTAATGTTACCCCGATACCAGACCCTTCTTCGCAACCGCCTTTTAGTATCATTCCTTACGCAAACGGCTATTCAGGCTTATCGCCTTTAGGCGGTGGCGTTAGAATTAATAATCAAACGGGTATTGTATCCGGTATTGCTCCCGGCATTGGTGTTTATGTGGTAACAGTTGTAGTAAGCGAATATAAAAGAGGAACAAATATTAAAATAGCAGAAGTAAGAAAATCTTTACACATACAAGTTGCAGATTGTTCCTCTACCAGGGCTCAGCTTAATCCTGAATACATCAGTTGTGACGGTTTTACAGTAACCTTTCAAAATAATGCACCGGGTGCAAATATTCAAACCTATTACTGGGATTTTGGAGATGGCAATACCTCTCCGTTAGACGTCCCAACACATACTTATGCAGATACAGGAATTTACACTTTAAAGTTAGTGGTTAATCGTGGCCTTCCATGTTCCGATTCCGCCACAGCAAAAGTAAAAGTGTTTCCCGGCTTCTTTCCCGATTTTACAGTTGCAGGTCAATGCAAAAACACACCTATACAATTCAGAGATATTACGTCAGCCAATTATGGTATTATTAATAGCTGGAAATGGAACTTTGGTGATTTTTCTTCGGCAACAAATACTTCCATTATTCAAAACCCAACACATATCTATGCAACATCTGGCAGCTACGATGTAAATTTTATTGTAACCAGCAGCAAAGGTTGTATTGATACGGTTCTTAAAACAATTCCTATTACGGATAAGCCTGCCTTAACTTTATCCAACGATACATTAATCTGCATTATTGATACCCTGCAGTTAAACGCAATTGGCACCGGCTCTTTCGTATGGAGCCCCAATTACAATATCAATAATGTAAATATTTTTAACCCGTTGGTCAGCCCTGATGTTACCACTACTTATCGTGTAACCCTTACCGATCCATTCGGTTGCGTGGGCAGCGACTCTGTAAAAGTTAGCGTGGTAAATAATGTTACACAGTTTGCCCCTAACGATACTACCATTTGCCAAACAGATGGCATTGTATTAAAGCTTACCAGCGATGCGTTATATTATCAATGGACAGAAATTCCTGCAGGCAACACACTTAGTAATCCCAGGATAAAAAACCCTGTTGCTACGCCTGTTACCAGCACTGTTTATCATGTAGTGGGCAGCATTGGTAAATGTACAGCAGAGCATGATATCCGTATAAGAACAGTTCCCTATCCGAACGCCAATGCCGGTTTAGATCAAACTATATGCTTTGGTTTTTCTGCACAGTTAAATGCAAGTGGCGGGAGCTCTTATTCGTGGTCGCCGGCAGCTTTTTTAAATAACCGGCTTATACCGAACCCGGTTTCAATAAATCCTACAGCTAACATAAGATATATAGTTAGTGTAACCGATACATTTGGCTGCCCCAAACCTGCAAGAGATACCATTTTTGTAAACGTTGCAAAAATTACTGCCGATGCAGGGCCAAGAGATACCTCTGTAGTTTTAGATCAGCCTTTATTGTTAAATGCTACCGGCAGTAATAATTATTTATGGAGCCCTGCACAATGGTTAAGCAGTACAACCATACACAACCCTGTTAGTTTACCCCAAAACGATATTGAATATATTGTAAGAGTGAGCAATAATTTTGGCTGTTTCGATTACGACAGTATAAGGGTGCATTTGTACAAACTTGATGCAGGTTTATATGTACCCACTGCATTTACGCCCAATGGCGATGGAAAAAATGATATTTTCCGGCCCATTATTTTAGGTATAAAATCTTTAGATTTATTCAGGGTATATAACCGCTGGGGGCAACTGCTGTACAGCGGCACCGATGCAGAAAAAGGATGGGACGGAACCTTTGGAGGCAAAGGCCAGGACCCTGCAACTTATGTTTGGTATGCCGAGGCTACCGACTACCGCAACAGAAAAGTAAAAAAGAAAGGTTATGTGGTGCTGATAAGATAATGCAGCAATTATTTTTTTTACCTCTAACAATAATCAACCCTGTTCGTTTCAAATTTTTACAACCCTTTTATTTTTTGATAACGTTATAATGATTATTTGTTAATACATCTCTGTTGGTTTTTTACTTCCTTATAAACATCTTTACAATTCAATTATTTTTTGCCAATTTATTTTTTCTGCATAAAAAATTTGTACCCTCCTGTGCAGTTGCAGTTAGTTTTGGTATCAGCATACAGCAATCTTTCTCCTGTTGCGTAGCAGGGCTTTTTTAAGCCCTGTTTTTATTTATCGCTTTGCAAAATTTTAGTTTTACTAAATCCATTTTTATTAATGATTACCTAATTGTTATCATTTACGTGTTTTCTTTTCTTAACGTTTTATTTTTTTTTCCTTAATGCCCCGTAAATATTTTGGTAACACTGTGCAAATACTTTTGGTGCTCAAAACTTAAATCATTGTTTATGACACCAACAAAGCACCAACTGATAAGGTTGTTATTACTGTTTATTACAGTTGTTAATATACCAGCCATTATAAAGGCACAGCAAAACGTACAGATAAATGGAAAAGTAACAGATGCTGTTACCAACAAACCTATTGAAGGAGTTAGTGTTACTGTAAAAAATTCAACCTTTGGTACAACAACCGATAAAGAGGGGATTTTTAGATTTGGAGTAATTAAAGGAACAAAAATCAGTTTTAGTTTTAGTGGTTACGAAGAGCAGGTAATTACTGCAACAGATAATTTTTTAGAAATAAAGCTTGCACAAATCCCCGTACAATTGCAGGATGTGGTGGTAACGGCATTAGGTGTAAAAAAAGATAAAAGAATTATCGGCTACTCCTCACAGGAAGTAAAAGGGGCAGATTTAATTAAAGCAAGAGAGCCAAACCCAATAAATTCTTTAGTGGGTAAAGTATCTGGTTTAACAGTTGGTGCATCGGCAGAGTTATTGGGTAATCCCCAGGTTTTATTACGTGGTGGCAATATTAATTTATATGTAGTGGATGGTATTCCTATCAACTCTGACACCTGGAATATTAGCCCGGATGATATTGAAAGTTACACAGTGCTTAAAGGCCCTGTTGCATCTGCACTTTATGGTTATCGTGGTCAGAATGGTGCAATTATAATCAATACAAAAAAAGGTACTAAAGACAAACGTGGTTACTCCGTAGAATTTAATACCAGTACCATGATTAATAAAGGTTTTATTGCCTTACCAAAAACACAAGACCTTTATGGCCCCGGCGATCACGGACAATACAAATTTGTAGATGGCAAAGGTGCCGGTGTTAATGATAATGATTATGATATTTGGGGTCCACGTTTTGATGGACAATTAATTGAACAATACGACAGCCCTGTTGATCCTGTTACAGGCATTCGCTCTAAAACTCCCTGGATGGCAAGAGGAAAAGATAATTTGAAAAGATTTATACAGGCAGGCATTTTATCTACAAATAATTTATCTGTATCTGCAAGTGGAGAAAAATACGATTTGCGTTTTTCTGTTGGGCAAACTTATCAAAGAGGTTTAGTGCCTAATACTAATTTAAACAGCACCAATTTTAATTTAGCTTCTACTTTAAAATTCAGTAAAAAATTAACGCTTGATGCTAATATTAATTTTAATAAACAATACACTGATAATATACCAGATGTAAACTACGGCCCCAACAGTGTTATTTACAATATTACTATTTGGGGCGCTGCCGATTGGAATATCGATGATATGAAGAATTACTGGCAGCCTGGTAAAGAAGGTGTGCAAAGTAATTACGCAGAATATCAGCGGTATCATAATCCATACTTTATGAGTTACGAGTGGTTACGTGGCCATCAAAAAAATGATATTTATGGCTATGCTACTTTAAACTACAAGTTTAATAATTATGTAGAGTTGATGGGCAGGAGTTCTATTACAACTTACGATTTAACAAGAACAGAAAAAATGCCTTTCTCGGCTCACCCGTATGGCCGTGAAGGTGGATTGGGAGATTACCGTGAAGACAAACGTTCTTTATTTGAAAACAATACCGAGGTAATGCTGCGTTTTAAAAGTCCGAAAATTGGCAATTTTTTAAGCATTAATGGTTTTGCAGGAGCTAACATGCGTACGTTTAATTATGGTTCAAGTTTTATTACTACCGATTATTTAAATGTACCAAATGTGTATGCATTTTCTAACAGCCGCAACCCTGTAAAAGCATACAGCTTCGCTTCGGATATGAGAGTGCCCAGTGCTTTTTACTCTGTTGATTTTGCCTTAGGTAAATATGCCAACATTAATACAACCGGAAGAGTTGATAAATTATCTGCATTAAATTCAAAGAACAATACTTTCTTTTATCCTTCTGTTAATGTAAGTACGGTAGTTTCTGATTATGTAAAAATACCTTCGGTAATTTCTTTTTTAAAGTTAAGAGGTTCTTACGCACAAGTTAGAGGTGGTGGTTCTTTTGTTTCCAGCACCATTGGCGCCACACCAAATAATGCTTATCCATTGGGCTATGGTTCAGAATATTCTTCAACTTATGGTGGGCCCACATATGCTTTTAACAATGTTTACAACACAGGGGTTGGGTATAACAATACAACAGAAGCAAAATTTACCAGCAACCTGGTAGATGAAAATGTGAAACCAGACAACAGAACCAGTACAGAAATTGGCTTAGATATGAAGTTTTTAAAAAACAGGTTTGGTATTGATGTGGCTTACTTTAGTTATATAGACGGGCCACAAATATTTAACAAACAAATTTCTGCAGCATCCGGTTATTCCAACTATACCATCAATGCAACCAAAACAAAAAAGACAGGATTGGAAATTTCGCTGAGCGGTACACCTGTAAAAATGAATAACGGTTTTAGTTGGGATGTGCTTTTAAACTGGAGCACTTTTAAAGAAGTGTATAAAGAGTTACCCCCGGGTGTTACCACTATCGGCACTTTTTTTAAAGTAGGCAGCCGTGTAGATGAAGTGTACATTAGAAAATTTGCCCGTACGCCGGATGGCCAGATAATTAATGATGGCGGAGGACGACCAATTGTAGGACCAGTAGCACAGTTTGCAGGCAATGCCAACCCTGACTGGGTTTGGGGTTTTAACAATAAATTCAACTATAAAAACCTGGCACTAAGTTTTCAATTCGACGGACGTGTTGGCGGTGTAATGGAAGATTATGTAAGAAAGAAAACTTTTCAGGGCGGCCGCCATGCTGAAACAGTGGAAGGTGCTTTTGGTGCCTCAAGGTACGATGATACAAAAGGCATTAAATCTTATTTAGGTGAAGGGGTGCAGGTTTCAAATGGTGTTGCAATAAATTATGATCCTGTAACCGGTGTAATTACTAACTACGCTGCTTTGCAATATGCAGCTAATGCCACTAAAACTTATGTGCAGGATTATATCAGCCGGGTACATGGTATACCGGAGCCAAACATGATGAGCAAAAGCTACCTTAAATTAAGGGAGATAGTTTTATCATACAGCGTACCTAATAATATTTTGGGCAAATCATTTATAAAAAATGCCAGTGTTTCGTTTGTAGCCCGAAACATTTTATATTTTATGAAAGATAATAAGTTTAAAGATGTAGATATTGATCAGTATGCTGGCAGCCAGAGCGGCACCAACCTGCAAACACCCACCACCAGAAGTTATGGTGTTAACCTTAATGTTGTTTTTTAATAAACCATAAAAACTAAAAAATGAAAAAGATCCTTTCCATAGTTTCAGTTAGCGTAATACTTTGTACTGCTTCCTGTAAAAAAAAGTTCGATACTTTACAAAATGATCCTAACAGGGCAACAAGTGTTCCTGCAAGCCTTGTTTTAAATGGGGTGTTATCCGATATTTATCAAAGTCCGTTTAGCCCCACGCAACGCTGGAACCAGTTTTATGCCTGTAATTATGCCTACTATGGCGATCAGCAATACACCTGGTCGGGTGTTTCTTTCAACACTTATAATACACTAAAAAATGTAATTAAGATGGAAGAAGAAGCTGGAAAAAACGTGGCTTCACCCAATCCATACAGTGCGTTAGGGAAATTTTTAAGGGCATACTTATTTTATAACCTTAGTATGCAAACAGGAGATATTCCGGTATCTGATGCTTTAAAATCTTTAGCTAATATTTCTCCAAAATATGATTCTCAAAAAGAAGTATTCAAACAAATATTGGTTTTGCTGGAAGAAGCAAATACTGATATGAGTACTGTTATCACCAAAGGAGGTTATTTATTATCAAACGATTTTTATTATAATAATGATTTAAGTAAATGGCGTAAAGCAGTAAATGCATTTAAACTCCGGGTTTTAATTCAGTTAAGTAAATATGAAGGTGATGCAGACTTAAGCATCAAACAAAAATTCACCGAAACATTGACTAACGCTGCAAAGTATCCCATTTTTACAAATATGGAAGATAACATGCAGTATGTTTACAACGCACAGTACAATAAATATCCTACCAATCCTGAAAGTTTTGGTTTTGATGTTGCCCGTTACAATATGACATCTACTCATTTAAATACTTTGGTTAACCTTAAAGACCCCCGCACTTTTTATGTAGCAGAGCCTGCTGCAGCATTGATAGCGGGTGGGGCTGCACCAAATAGTTTTGCCGCATTTAACGGTGCCGGCAGCGGAGAAGATTTGGCAAACATGAGTGCTGATGCTGGTTTAGGAAAATATTCTTTTATTAACCGCAAAAGATATTACAGCACTTTTACTGCAGAAAATTGTATTCAGATTGGTTACGCCGAAATGTGTTTTAACATTGCTGAGGCTGTAAACCGTGGCTGGATAACAGCTACTGCAGAAGACTGGTACACGAAAGGCATACAGGCCAGTATTGGTTTTTATGGTATCGTTAGTGGAACCAATACTGTTACCTTTCAAAAACCAAGTGGCACATTAAGTGACTATAATACTTATACCATCAATTACGACTGGGCAACTTATTATGCACAGCCTTTAGTTAAATACGCCGGTAACAGTGCAGCAGGTTTAAATCAGATTGTTACCCAAAAATATTTAGCCTTTTATCAAAACAGCGGTTGGGAAGCTTATTACAACTGGCGCCGCACGGGCATACCAACTTTTAATACCGGGGCAGGAACAGGGAACAGTAACAGGGTAGCATTAAGGTTTCAATACCCAACAGCAGAAAAGTCAATTAATACTGCCAATGTAAATGCAGCAATACAGTCTCAGTTTAGCGGCACTGATGACATTAATGCAAAAATGTGGATTATCAAATAATTTTTAGAATTTAGCAGAATCATAAACACAATGTGATGGAGCCTTATCAAAGGCTCCATCCACTATTTTAAAACTATCGTTGTGAAAGTACCTAGAAAAAATTTACCCGTTTGGTGCCTGTTGCTTTTTACTGCAGGCAGTTATGCCCAACAAAAATCAGTAACCATTTTACAAGTACCCGGTAAAAATCAGTTTGCAAAAATTAATGAAAAAGGTATTTCTGTTTTACCCAGTGGCCGCTTACTTACTCCTGCTGGCAATTTGATCCGTATTACCAACGATCCGTTTGGAATGTCAATTGCTCCCAACGGTAAAAAAGCAGTAACACTCCACAATGGTGTATTTACAGTAATTGATTTAACTACTTTACAAAATACAAGAGTACCCAGTTACAATCAAAAAATAACTTCGCCACTTGCACACGAGCCACTTTCGGGCAGCAGCTTTGCAACAGATAGCAACAATATTAAAGTATTTAAATCGCCACTCTCCAACGGCTCATTTTTAGGCGTAGCGTTTGCTGCCGATTCTAAAACAGTGTATTTGAGCGGTGGCGATAATGGTGCTGTAATTGTGTACGACATTGAAAATTTTAAACGCATTGATTCAATTTCTTTAAACGGAAAAGTTGATGGCGTTGAATTTGATGACAGCTTTACATCAGATTTATTATTGAACAATGACGAGCTGCTGATTTTAGACAGAGGCAACTTTCGGTTAGTGCGATATGATCTTACCAATAAAAAAATAACCGCTTCTATACCTGCAGGCCGCCAGCCTTTTGGCCTGGCATTAAGCGCCGATAAACAAACTGCTTTTGTGGCCAATGTGGGCATGTATGCCTATCCTTTGGTAGAAGGAATGGATTCTGCCAATTACAATTCCATGATGATCAACCATCATCCTTATGGCGATAATACCAAAGAATCTATTGAAGGTACGGTGATTGATGAAAAAAGAATTCCCGGTGTGGGCAGCCCCAACTCACCCGAAGCTATGAGTGTATTTTCTATCAATTTAAAAACCAATAAAGTAATAGGTAAATTTAAAACCGGTTATCAAATTGGCGAAATGGTGGAAGATGCAGAAGTGGTAGGTGGCGCCAGCCCCAACTCTGTTGCAGTGGGTAAAAATTATATTTATGTAACTAATGCTACCAATGATAATATTGCAGTGATCGATTTTAAAAATCATAAAATATTATCGCATATCCCTATTAAAGTAGATAAACGTATTGATAAATTCAGAGGGCTTTTACCCTTTGGCATTACATTAAGCAAAGATGAAAAAACTTTGTACGTGGCCTTATTAGGTTTTAATGCAGTAGCTGTAATTGATGTGGCAACAAAAACAACCAAAGGGTTAATTCCCACAGGCTGGGGGCCGGCAAGGGTTAAATTATCTGCCGATGAAAAGGAAATGTATGTGATCAGTTGCCGGGGATTGGGTGCAGGGCCAAATGGTGGTGCAGGTTTTGTTGCACCGCCGCAGGGCACTTATATTGGTGATATACAGTTGGGCAGTTTTCAAAAAATTGCAATGCCCGGTACGGCACAATTAGCCGCCTACACTAAACAAACTATTGGCAACACTTTTACAGCAACAACCAGTAAAGATGATGCTGCTAATCCTTTACCTGCTTTACCCGGTTCAGGCAAAAGCCCTATCAAATACATTGTATATATCACTAAAGAAAACCGAACATACGATGAGGTTTTTGGTCAGATGAAAAATGCCAATGGCGATACAACACTTGCAAGGTTTGGTGTTGATTGCGAATACACATTACCCGATTCATTACAGGCAACAAATAAAAATTTAAAGGTTACGCCCAATCATCATAAGGTTGCCAAGCAATTTTCTTTCAGCGATAATTTTTATTGCGATAGTGATGCCTCCATTCATGGTCACCATTGGATGATGGGTGTAATACCTAACGAATGGGTGGAAACGAACAGCAGTGTTGATAAAACAGCCAAATATTTTTCCAAAGCTCCGGGCAGAAGATTTCCTGGCTCTACCGGAAGTATGGACCCCGAAGATTATGCAGAAATTGGCGGGTTATGGGAAGCGCTGGAAAGAAAGAAGATCAACTTTTACAATTTTGGCGAAGCTAACGAAACTGCACATGTAAGAGAAGAATGGCATGATACCACAACTGGTGCTGCACATGCAGTGATGGTGCCTATGCAAAAAGCATTGTTCACACGTACCAGCCATAATTATGCCGGGTACAATACCAATATACCCGATCAGTTCCGCATGAACCAGTTTGAAGAAGAATTTACAAAAATGTGGATCACCGGAAAACAAAAACTGCCTTCGTTAATTACCATGCAAGTACCCAACGATCATACTGCCGGCGCAAGACCAGAAGATGGTTATTTTTCCAGGAGTTCTTATGTAGCAGATAATGATTTAGCGGTGGGAAGAATTTTACATTTTTTGTCCCGTACAAAATACTGGAAAAACATGCTGGTGATAATTACAGAAGATGATCCGCAGGGCGGAGTTGATCATATTGATGCACACCGCAGTATTTTAATGATGGCCGGCCCTTATGTAAAACGTAGCTACGTTAGCCACACACATGCTAACTTTGGTTCCATCTTAAAAACGATTTACAATATTTTAGGCGTACCTTATGTAAACCAGTATGATGTTACGGCTTCTTTATTGCAAGATTTTTTTACTAACAAGCCCGATTTTACGCCGTACACTTTAGAACAACACGACCCCAGAGTTTTTGATGTGGACAAAGCCATGAAAAAATACAACCGCACTATCGACTGGCGCAAAATTATCCAAGGCCCGCCGATGGATAATGTACAAGATGCTAAAAAAGAATTTGATAAATAAAATCTGATGAAGTTTTCTAAATTTTTTATAGTTGTTTTTTCATTCCCCTGTTTAATAACAGCGCAAAATAATCAACCAGCCATTACAGATTCTGCAAGCAAATTGCAAGAAGTCGTGGTAACTGCAACACGTAAAAACTCCAACCCATTACTAACCCCTTACTCGGTAAATATATCTGGCAGAAAACAAATGGATGATTATCAGTACCGCACTACACCCGAAGCATTAGCAAGTGTTAACGGCGTGTTTGTACAAAAAACAAATCATGGTGGTGGTTCACCTATTGTAAGGGGTGTAACGGGTAATCAAACTTTAATTTTAGTAGATGGCATTCGGTTAAACAATTCCACTTTTCGCTATGGCCCCAACCAATATTTAAATACTATTGATGCTTACACCATCAATAAAATAGAAGTGGCTAAAGGTACCGGCTCTGTACAATATGGCACTGATGCAATTGGAGGTGTAATTAACCTTATCACTAACAATCCACAATTTTCTGCAGACAAACCTGCTTTTAAAGCAAAAGCAATTGCAAAGTACATGACAGGCGATATGGAAAAAACAGCAAGAATCGAAGCCATGTATAGCAACAAAAGATTTGCATTGCTTACCGGCATCAGCAAAAGAAATTTTGGTGATATTATTGGCGGCGATACAACAGGTAAACAATCACCATCGGGCTATAACGAATGGGCCTTTGATGTAAAAGCAAAATTTTTATTAAAAGAAAGTATACAGCTTACAATAGCCAGCCAGTTTTTACAACAACAGCATGTTCCGGTATATCATAAAGTACAGTTAGAAAATTTTAGTGTAAACGAAATGGATCCGCAGCAGCGTTTATTAACTTATGCAAGAATAAATTTGCAGGGCAAATCTGCATGGGTAAAAGAAACTGAAATTACATTTTCGTTTCAGCAGGGTATTGAGGGCCGTAACAGTTTAAAAAATGGCAGCACTGCTTTACGAAAAGAAGAAGATAAAACAAAAACAACGGGTATTACTGCAGATATTTTATCTGTAATTAGTAAAAGATGGGCAGCCAACTCCGGTATAGAAATTTATAACGATAAAGTAAATAGTACAAGGGAAGATATCAATACACAAACGAATGTTACGGATAGTAAAAGAGGTTTGTATCCCGACAATTCGAAATATGGTAATTACTCTTTGTATTCGCTGCATCATTTGCATTTGGGCAAATGGATAGTTGATGGCGGTTTGCGTTTTAATACTTTTAAAATAAACATTACCGATACAACATTGGGCAATGTAAAAATTACACCTTCGGCATTGGTAACTAATGGCGCTTTGTTGTACAACATCAGTAAACAACAAACAGTTTACGCTTCTTTCAGCAGTGGTTACCGGGCACCCAATGTAGATGATATGGGCACACTGGGCATTGTAGATTTTCGTTACGAAATACCTACTGCAAATCTGCAACCCGAAAAATCGCAGCACACAGAAGTAGGCTACAAATTTCAATCTAAAAAAATTAGTGCAACTGTTGCGGTTTACTACATGCATCTCTCCAATCTTATTACCAGGGTAAAAGCAGGCAATCAAATTATCAGCGGTTACCCTGTTTATAAAAAAGAAAATACCGAAGCCGCATTTATTAAAGGAATAGAAACAGAATTTAACGCTGAGGTAACACAGCATGTTTATTTTAGCAGTGGCATTAGTTATGCGTATGGCCAAAGTTTAAGCAAGCAGGAACCATTGCGCCGTATTCCTCCTTTTAATGGAAGATTAACGGGCACATACAGAAACAATAAATGGTTTGCAGCAACAGAGTTTCAGTTTGCATCAAAACAAACTAGGCTGGCACAGGGAGATAAAGATGATAACCGTATTGGCAAAAATGGTACGGCAGGCTGGCAGATAATTAACCTGTATGCCGGTTATAAATTATCAAGCTTTCATTTTAATATTGGGTTACAAAATTTATTGAATGAAGATTACCGTACCCATGGCAGCGGTATTAATGGAGTGGGCCGCAGTGGCTGGTTGGCAGTAGCAATAAAAATTTAAAATATGTCTACGGACGAAATTGTACGATCAACAGAGGAAATTATTTTTTTGTACAAAATACATGGTAACCAGGATTATATTGGTGAGCCTGTTAGCCAGATAGAACATATGTGCCAGTGTGCACAGTTAGCAGAAGCCAGTGGTGCAGATGACGATGTGATACTGGCTGCATTTTTTCATGATATTGGCCACCTGTGTGAATTTGCTTTTCCCGAAAAAAAAGTTGAACACATGGATAATGTGGGTGTGGTAGATCATGAAAAATTAGGAGCCGAATATTTATTAGCGAAAGGCTTTTCCAAAAAAATTGCAAAGCTGGTGCAAAGCCATGTGGCAGCAAAGCGTTACCTCACTTATCATTATCCGGAATATTATAATCAATTATCCGAAGCCAGTAAAAAAACACTGGAGTTTCAGGGCGGCGTAATGACAGTAGAAGAAGCCATGGCTTTTGAAGAAGATGATTTGTTTGATGAGTATGTTGCTATCCGCCGCTGGGATGATCTTGCAAAAAAAACAGCAAAGCCTTTACCTGATTTATCGTACTACAAACAAATGATGATTGAGCATCTTTTGCAACAAAACAATTAATTAAAAATAAGGTTATGGTTAAGATGGTTGTATTTGATATGGCCGGCACCACCGTGGATGAAAAAAATGTAGTGTATAAAACTTTGCAAAAAGTAATTAACGAAGCAGGGTATAATTTTTCATTAACACAAGTGCTTACCGAGGGCGCTGGTAAAGAAAAACTGCAAGCTATAAAAGATATTATCGCATTGGAGGTTGCTCAACCTGATGATGCAGCTGCAAATAAAATATACAGTTTGTTTGTGTATGAACTGGCAACTGCTTATGATAGTTTTGAAATAAAGCCACAGCCTGCAGCAGAAGAAACTTTTCAACTGTTAAGAGATAGAAATGTTTTGGTGGTATTAAACACCGGCTATAACAAAAAAACTGCCATGAGTATTTTAGAAAAACTAGGTTGGCAAGCTGGTAACCAAATTGATGGATTAATTACCGCCACTGATGTACAAAATAACCGGCCCAATCCTGATATGATTTTACTGGCTATGCAAAAGTTTGGGATTGAAAATGCAAGCGAAGTGGTAAAAGTAGGTGATTCTATTATTGATATTGAAGAAGGAAAAAATGCAGGCTGCAGTATTACTATTGGTATAACTACTGGCGCCCACACTTACCAGCAATTAGCATCAGCCAACCCCAATAATATCATTAATAATTTATGTGAACTCCTGCCATTAATTTAATAGGTTTTATGCCTGCAGCAATTTCGTTAACACATCACAACTATAGCCGCAATTGGTTAAACAGGCAACCGGTTGCGCTGGTCATTTATATTTCTTTATGCGCTTTTGTAATTTACAGCAGCATGTATGGTTTTAGAAAACCATACACAGTTGCCTTATATGATAAAATATTTTTTCTGGGTATTTCTTACAAAGTTTGTTTGGTAATTGCACAGGTGCTGGGTTATATGTGCAGCAAATTTTATGGCATTAAATTTATTGCAGGCATGCAGCCTGGCCGACGGGCTACTTATATTTTATTATTTGTAGTAATTGCATGGGTATCGTTATTGTTGTTTGCAATAATTCCACCGCCTTATAATATCATTTGCATGTTTATCAATGGCCTGCCGCTGGGTATGGTGTTTGGTTTGGTATTTGGTTTTTTAGAAGGCAGAAGAACAACCGAATTGATGGGTGCCATTTTAGCCACCAGTTTTATTTTTGCATCGGGCCTGGCTAAAACCATTGGTAAATGGTTAATACTCGATTTTAATTTTACTGATTGGTGGATGCCTTTTGCTGCAGGGGGTATTTTTATTGTACCACTTTTTATTGGGGTATGGTTACTTAACCAGGCGCCGCCACCTAATGCAAATGATGTTGCCCACCGCACCATCCGCAAACCAATGACAGCATTCGAAAGAAAAAAATTCATTCGCCAGTTTGGTTTTTCACTAGTACCTATAATAGTTGCTTATGCCATCTTTACCATTGTAAGAGATTTTATTGAAGACTTTGGTAACGAATTATGGATAGAAACGGGTTATCAAAATAATGCTTCCATTTTTGCAAAAACAAATACCATTATCGCATTAATTGCTTTAGTAATTGTTGCCGGTTTCTTTTTAATAAAAAATAATTACAAAGCTTTCAGACTTTGTCATTATTTAGTAATGGCCGGTGTTATAATTGCGGTAGCGGCCACCATCTTTTTTAATGCAGGTGCAATTAATCCTTTTACATGGATGCTTTTAGCCACTACCGGTTTGTATTTAGCCTATCTGCCTTTTAATTGCATTTATTTCGAACGCATGTTATCCACGTATAAAATTGAAGGCAATGTGGGCTTTGTTATGTATATCGCCGATGCCTTTGGTTATCTCGGTACTGTGGCTGTGTTGTTAATAAAAGAATTTATTCCGATAAAATATAACTGGGTAAATTTTTTCTCTTTTCTTTTTTATGCCGCCGGTATTGTGGGAGTGGTATTAATCATCGTTAGTTTAAGTACACACAGTAAATTATATAAAAATTTATGCAACAAAAATCAGCTATCGTAATTGGTGCAGGCATTGTTGGCCTTGCCAGTGCAAGGGCATTAGCACAAAAAGGCTTTAGTGTAAAAGTGTTCGATCGCCATCCGCAAGCGGTGGGTGCATCGGTAAGAAATTTTGGAATGCTATGGCCCATTGGCCAACCCCCCGGGACTATGTATAACCGTGCCATACGCAGCAGGGAAATATGGAAAACCATTGCAGCTGATGCCAACATCTGGTACGAAGAAACCGGCAGTCTTCATCTTGCATATAATAAAGAAGAGTGGCAGGTATTACAGGAATTAGAAAATATTTTTAAAAAAGAAAAAAGAAATGTTGCGCTTTTAGATAAAAATAAAATTGCAGAAAAATACGAACACGTAAACACAGATAATTTATTGGGTGGTTTATACAGTGCCGACGAAATGCTGATTGACCCACGGGAAGCTATAGCCGCAATACCTGATTACCTGCAGGAAAAGTATGACGTAAAATTTTACTGGAATAGTTGTGTAAGTTATATAAGCGAACAAACTGTGTATATTGGTAACCACGAAGAGCATGAAGCAGATATTATTTTCGTATGCAGCGGTGCCGATTTTGAAACACTCTATCCCGAGGAGTTTACAAAACTGCCCATTACCAAATGCAAATTACAAATGCTGCGTACTGCTCCAATGCCGGAACGCTATCGCATTAAAACCGCTATTTGTGGCGGTTTATCTTTATTGCATTACAGCAGTTTTAAAGCTGCGGCTTCGCTACCGGTATTGCAAAAAAAGATGGCAGAAGAAATGAAAACCTATCTCGATTTAGGTATTCACGTAATGGCAGCACAAAATGGCAAAGGAGAAATTACCATTGGCGATTCGCATGAGTATGGCTTGCACCTCGATCCTTTCGACAGGGCATCTACCAATAAATTAATTCTGGATTATTTAAAAACATTTTTAAAAATAAATGGCAATGCCATTGCAGAGACTTGGCATGGCATTTATCCAAAGCTTACCAATGGCGATACTGAAATTTTCTTTTCGCCAGACCCTGGTGTATATATACTAAATGGTGTAGGCGGTGCCGGCATGACCTTATCTTTTGGACTTGCAGAAGAAATGGTGGAGCAGGTGATGATGGTAAATGCATAAAATCATTTATACTCTTCCCTCACCGGATTAAACACATCAATCAATTTACAATCGGTAATAGCTGTAGCACCGTGTTTTAAATTGGGGGCAACAGTAATTGCCATTCCAGCTTTCAGCATAAACTCTTCGCCTTCTATTATAAAAAGCATTTCGCCTGCCTCTACATAACTTACCTGTTCATGTATATGTGAATGCAGTGGCACCGTGTGCCCAGCTTTTGCATCTAACCAGCCAATGCTTAAGCCATCGGCATGATAATATTTTCCGGAAAAGCCGGCTACAATTTCCCTGGTTTTAATTTCATTAATAGTTGTTGCTTTCATTGTGTAAATTTTTGTTTGGTAAGATAATAATTTACCGAGGTAACAATTACGTAACATTAAATAAACAATTCGTTAACCCAGGCATAACATTGCAGTAATGTTAAAAGCATCTCTTTGCGGCATGAAATTAATGAACATGAGAAGCATAATAGCACTACTTGCATTTATTACCATATCTCTTTCCTCAATTGCTCAAAAAGGAAAAATAGAAGGTAAAATTACAGATTCTAAAACGGGTAATCCAGTATCGGGTGTTTCAGTAGTAATTAAAGAAACCGGAAAAGGAATTGCTACAGATGTAGAAGGCCGATTTTCATTTACAGTAGAAACAGGAAAAAAATATACCATTACATTAAGTTCTACCAACTATCAAGGAAAAGATATAACAGAAGTAGAAACCGGTGCAGATGGTATTGCACACCTTGATGTAACGATGGAATCTAAAACAAAAACCGGCGAAGAAATTATTGTACGCAGCACCAGCACAGCAAGAAAAGAATCTACTAATTCTATCATTGCTTTTCAAAAAAATACCAACACAGTGGCTTCAGTAATTTCTGCCGAAGCTATTAGAAGAAGCCCGGATAGAAATACAGGTGAGGTATTAAAACGTTTGCCGGGTACCAGCATACAGGAAGGTAAATTTTTGGTGGTAAGAGGTTTAGCCGACAGGTATAACCAGGCTATGTTGAATGGTATTTTATTAACCAGTACCGAACCAGACAGAAAAACTTTTTCTTTTGATATTATACCCAGCAATATGGTGGATAATATTGTGGTAAATAAAGCCTTTGTACCAGAACTTCCCGGCGAGTGGGCAGGCGGTTTAATACAGGTAAACACAAAAGATATCCCTGCTAAAAACTTTTTTAATATTCAATTAAGCAGTGGTTTTAATACCCAAACTATTGGTAAAGATTTTTATGAAGATAAAGGCGGTAAAACAGATTGGTTAGGTATTGATGACGGCACAAGAAATCTACCGGCCGCCTACACTACAAAAAGTGGTTTTGACACATCAAGTTTTGCAAGTAAAACAGCCATGGGAAAATCAATGCGTAACGCATGGGCTCCCACAAAAATTGCTGCGCCATTCAATACAGCTTTTGAAGTAAATGGCGGATTTAAAGGAACAGTATTTGGTAAAACATTAGGCGGAATTTTTGGTGTTACTTACCGCAAAAACAACAGTATTCAGGATATTGTAAACAGGCATAATAATTTTGAAAACGGCAGGGAGTTTAAGAATACAGATATTGATTTTAATGACCAAAGGTATTTACAAAGTACCGCTGTAAGTGCATTAGCCAGTTTATCGCTGCAGCTCAATAATTTAAATAAAATATCTTTAAAAAGTATCATCAGCACCAACACGGCTAACAGTACTATTATAAGAAGTGGGATAGATGTTACCCGGAACGAAGATGTTACAGGCTCCGAATTCAGCTTTAAGCAAAATACTTTTTTTACCACACAGCTTACCGGCCAGCATAGTTTAAGCAAAAATTTGAAACTTAACTGGAATGGTGCTTTTACCATCTTAGATGGTTATTCACCCGACCAAAGAAGATTGCAGTATTCCAGGACTACTGGTACCAATAATCCGTTCAGAGCCATTGTATCAAACAATTTATCTCAGGCAAGCGGCAGCAGGATTTACCAGATTTTAAACGATTATATTTATACAACCGGTGGCGATTTAACCTATACTTTAAAAAATAAACAAACCATTAAAGGCGGTTATATGTTTCAGGTAAGAGACAGGTTGTTTGATGCCAAATTATTTGCCAATTATTTACCGGTTGATAATGATGCGTTGAAGTTATTAACCCCGGATAAAATTTTTGCACCGGAAAATTTCGGAAATGGTACAGATAATAAGATAGCATTTGATGCCATTAAAGGAAGCACTTTCAGGTATTTAGCCAACACTATTTTAAATGCCGGCTATTTACAAATGGATAATGAATTTTTTGATAAACTGAGATTAGTGTGGGGCTTAAGAGTAGAGCATTTTGATCAATTAGTGGGTAGTGTAAAAAAATGGGACCCTCGCCACACTTACTCAAAAGTTACCGACTTTTTACCCGGTGTAAATGCTACTTACAAAATAAACGCCAAAACAAATTTACGTTTGTCTGGTTCTCAAACTG
>NZ_JANMUN010000114.1:0-16847 GCF_031391665.1 Ferruginibacter sp. | reverse complement strand
ATTTACTGCAAAAATTTGCACACATAATAATAACAGCAATTTATAAATTAATTTCATCATTTTTTTTCAGGCAGTAAAAATAAAGATAAAAGACTCCGATCCGTTATCAGCCATTTAAATTAACACTATCGAAACATACTTAAAGTTGTTACAGCTCAATAACCTGGTATTTTACCTGTAACGATTTAAAAGCATCCTCCAATCTTTCTTTATGTGTATCGGTTATAAAAACCTGACCGGTATTTTCATTGCAAACCCAATGCAGTAAATGCTGCATACGGTTATCATCTAACTTTTCAAAAACATCATCTAAAAATAAAAGTGGCGCAAAACCTTTATTTGTTTTTAATAATTCAAACTCGGCCAGTTTTAAAGCAAACAATAAACTTTTGCGTTGCCCCTGCGATGCTGTATTTTTAAAAGATTGACCGTTCAGCAGCATACTGATATCATCTTTATGTACACCACCATTACTCCGCTGCAGCATAAAATCTTTTTGCCGGTACTGGTTTAATACAGATGCAAAATCCCCAGTGTTCAACTGGCTTTCGTATTGCAATGTTACCGCTTCGGCATTAGCTGCAATTTGATTGTAAAATTTTTGTACCATTGGAATTAAATCTGAAGTAAAATTTTTTCTTTTGGTGTAAATAAAATTTCCTGGCACAATCAGTTGTTCATCCAGCACTTCTAAAAGCGGCCAGTCGGTTTTACCCTGCTCTGCAAAACGTTTTAATAAACTGTTGCGCTGCTGTAATACTTTGTTATATTGAATCAGTTGTTGTAAATATTCAGCATCCATCTGGCTGATAACAGTATCAATAAAACGTCTGCGTTCTTCACTGCCACCGGTAATTAATTCAATATCATCCGGCGCTACCATTACTGCAGGAAATTTGCCAATATGCTCTGACAGTTTTGTGTAGGGGATACCATTTAATAAAAATTCTTTCCTTCCAAGCCCACGATAAATACAGACAGTTTCATTTCTCTTTGTCAAAATCAATCTTTGCTCTTCGCTACCATCTTCTCCATTTCCTCCTCCTTCGGAGGAGATAGAGGAGGCCATTTCCAGCCTAAAACCATCTTTATCAAATTGCACATTCAAAGCATCTGTCTTGCTAAAATAACTTTTGGTAAAACAGCAGTAGTAAATGGCATCCAGCAAATTGGTTTTTCCCTTGCCGTTTAAGCCGCAAATGCCAATAACCCTTTCTTTAAAATCGAAAGAAGCAAAATCGTAATTTTTATATTGAGTGATAGTTATTTTGTTAATTTGGAGCATTGCGGCTGCAAGATAAGTAATGTAGATGCTGTTTTTCATCGCCAAAAAGCTGTATATTTAAAATAGAAGAGAAGTTTTTTTTATAAGGCACGAAACCTTTTATATGTTTTTCTCGTTTAATTATATTGTGAAATCAATTTCATCAATACTGTTTTTACTGATTGCTCACTGCATCGCCTTAAGTCAAACTGCAAAATTAGAATGGGCAAAACAAATGGGCGGCAGTTCATACGATGTTTGCCAGGCTATAGTATTGGATGATAATGCTAACGTATATGCTACAGGCTATTTTTCTTCAACTGTCGATTTTGATCCCGGCCCCACTGTTTATAATCTAACTTCGTCTGCTGCAGAAGATATTTTTATATCTAAATCCGATGCAAAAGGAAATTTAATTTGGGCAAAAAGTATCGGCGATTTCAGGTACCAGGCCGGATATGCGATAACATTAGATGCCGCAAAAAATATTTATATAACAGGTATTTTTTTTGGCTCTGTAGATTTTGATCCTGGGCAGGGGGTAAGCATACTTAATTCAGCAGGAAACGAAGATATTTTTATTTGCAAACTGGATAATAATGGCAATTTTATTTGGGCAAAAAAAATTGGTGGTGCTACCAATGATTATTGTAATGCAATTGTGGTAGATAAATTTAATAATATCTATATAAATGGATATTTTGACGGGACAGCTGATTTTGATCCTGAGAATGGTGTATATAATCTTACATCCAAAGGGCAAACAGATATTTATGTTTGTAAACTTACTAATAATGGCAACCTGATGTGGGCCAAACAAATAGGCGGCAGTGGAACTGAATCTGCCTATTCAATAGGGCTGGATGATGAGCAAAACGTTTACTCAACTGGTTTTTTTTTCGCTTCCACAGATTTTGACCCGGGTACGGCTGTAGTTAATTTATCAGCAACAGGTTTTGGTGACGGCTTCCTTTTAAAACTTACTCAAAATGGAAATTATGTAAATGCGTTTTCAATCGGCAGTACAGAAAAAGTCAGGTGCAACAATTTAAAAGTAGATCAGAAGGGAAGAGCTGTTTATATTACAGGCTATTTCGATGGTGCAGCAGATTTTGACCCGGGCACAGCAGTTGCCTTATTAAATTCTCCTGCAGGAAATGATGATATTTTTATTGCAAAATATAATTTAGATCAAGAGTTAATTTGGGTAAAACAAATTGTAGGCTCCTCCTTTCAAAAAGCCTACGCTATGGATGTAGATATTACCGGTAATATTTACACTACCGGCCATTTTAATGGTACAGTAGATTTTGATCCTGGCACCGCAAATTTTAATTTAACTGCCTTTGGTGACCCAAGTATTTTTATTTTGAAACTTGACTCAACAGGCAATTTTATTTGGGCTGCCCAGTCAGGCGGAGAATTTTACTCCAGTGGTTATTCAATAAAAGTTGATACCGCCAACAATGTTTTTGCGGCAGGAACATTTAATGGTATAGTTGATTTTGACCCGGGTTCAGAGCAGTATAATCTTACTACAATGGGGGAGAATGAAATATTTATTCAAAAACTAAACCAATGTAACAATGCTGTAATTACAACAGCACTTACTATAGCTACCTGCAGTGCTTACACTTTAAATAATAAAACTTATTATAACAGCGGTACCTATTACCAATCTATTCAAAATATAATGGGGTGCGATAGTGTAGTTATAAATTTAAATCTTACCATTACAAGAGTTTTTGAAAATATTTTTATAGATATTTGTCAGGGACAAACATGGAAAGCAAGTGGTAAATTACAAACTAAAACAGGCATCTATTATGATACTGTAAAAAATGCTGCAGGGTGCGATTCTGTAATTGTAACCAGCCTTTCAGTAAATTCCTTGCCAAAACCTAATCTTGGCATTAATAGAAATATTTGTCAGGGGCAAACAATTAACCTTGATCCTGGAAATTTTAAAAGTTATTTATGGCAGGATTCCAGTACAAGAAAATTTTTTAACGCAGCAACCCCGGGCACTTACAAAGTTGCAGTAACTAATCAATATAATTGCACAGCAACTGCAAGTGTAATCTTAAAAAAAATTGTACCTCCTCCTTTAAATTTTTTACCGTTTGATCAGCCTTTATGTTCCGGCAATGTTCTCAAATTAAGTATTCCGGGTTATAAAAATTATTTATGGAGTACTTCATCCCAATTAAACAGTGTAGAAATAAGACAACCGGGTACTTATTATTTGACAGTTACCAGTTTTGATGACTGCATTGGTAATGATACTATTATTATCAACGAAATAGATTGTCTTCCGGTAAATATCCCCAACGCATTTTCACCCAATAATGATGGCATTAATGACTTTTTTAAACCGGTAATCAACATCGAAATAAAAGAATTTCATCTAAAAGTTTTTAACAGGCTGGGGCAGCAAATTTTTAGCAGCAACCTTAATAATAAAGCCTGGAACGGCAATTTTAAAGGTCTGCCTCAGTCATCAGGAACTTATGTATATCAAATTACATTTAAAAATGTTACTGGCAAATTATTCACCTACTCAGGCACTGTAACACTCCTTAGATAAAAACAGGTTTCAAAACTGTAAACAGAAAACTGAAAACCCTTATCTTTGCCGCCTAAAATTTAAAACCTTGGCTACAAAGTTTTCTAAAGAAACTTATTTATACTGGTACGAACTGATGCTGCTTTTGCGCAGGTTCGAAGAAAAAACCGGTCAGTTATATGGCATGCAAAAAATCAGGGGCTTTTGCCATTTGTATATTGGGCAGGAGGCTGTTGCTGCCGGATGTATGACGGCAACCAACCCAACCGATAAATTTATAACTGCCTACAGGTGTCATGCTTTGGCAATTGCAAAAGGTGTTACACCAAAATCAAGCATGGCAGAGTTGTATGGTAAGGCAACAGGCTGCAGCAAAGGAAAAGGCGGCAGTATGCACTTATTTGGTGTGGATGTGGGCTTTTTTGGCGGCCACGGTATTGTGGGTGCACAAATTGGTACTGGTGCAGGCTTGGCTTTTGCAGAAAAATATAAAGGTACTAACAATGTAGCACTTTGTTTTTTTGGTGATGGTGCCGCAAGGCAGGGCATGCTGCATGAAACTTTTAACATGGCGATGCTGTGGGATTTGCCTGTGGTTTTTATTTGCGAAAATAACCATTATGCAATGGGTACTTCTGTAGCCCGTACCAGCAAAACCTTAGATATTTATAAATTGGCCGACGCTTACGATATGCCTGCCGATGCAGTAGATGGTATGAGCCCCGAAGATGTACACAATGCGGTATTAAGGGCTGCCAACAGGGCAAGAGAAAAAGGCGGACCAACTTTATTAGAAATAAAAACTTACCGCTATAAAGGGCATAGCATGAGCGACCCTCAAAAATACCGCAGTAAAGATGAGGTAGAGGAATACAAAGAAAAAGATCCGATTGATCATGTATTGAATGTTTTAAAAACACAGTATAAAGTTGCTGATGCTGATATTGATGTAATAAATGAAAGGGTTAAAAAAGAAGTGGAAGACAGTGTGCAGTTTGCTGAAGAAAGCCCATGGCCTAATGATGATGAGTTGCTGAAAGATGTTTATGTACAGCAGGATTACCCTTTTATTGTAGATTAAAAAAGTTACAAGCTGTTGAAATTTAATATTCAAATTCAACGCTTCAAAAAAATATTAAACCAATATTAAAAAATAAAAATGGCAGAGACAAAAGTAAAAGTTGAAAGTGTGGAGACCAATGATGTGGTGGAAAGAGCAAAAGGTTTTTGGGCAAAATTCAGCAAGCCCATTATTTATGTGGGTACTGCAATAATAGCATTAATTGGCGGCTGGTATGCTTACAACAGCTTTTTTAAAGAACCAAAAGAATTAAAAGCCAGCGAACTTATTTTTCCTGCCGAAAAAATGTTTGCTAAAATGGCAGCTGCTTCCAGCTTTCCAAAAGATACCGTTGGGTTTGTTTTAAATGGTGGTAATATAGATGGAGAAAAAGTAACAGGTTTACTTAGCATTGCAAAAAACTATGGCGGTACACCAGCGGGTAATCTTGCACAATACATGACAGGTGCCTGCTATTTACATTTAAAAGAATTTGATAAAGCCATTAGTTATTTAAAAGAATTTGATGGTAACGGTGCTAATCAGATACAAAGCAAAGCCTATATTCTACTTGGACATGCGTTTGCTGAACAAAAAAAGGTTGAAGAAGCATATACCTATTATAAAAAAGCTGGCGAAGTTTTAAATGATAAAGATGAGCAACAAAAAGTTGTTGCGTTATTCATTGCTGCCAATTATGCAGAATCGACAGGTAAAAGTAAAGAAGCCATTGAAATACTAAAAGATTTAAAAGATAACTTTGGTGGTGCAATGGTAAGGAAATCCCAATATGAACAGCCCCCTGTTACACAGGATGATGTTGATAAACTTTTAGCAAAATTGGGAGTAACGAAATAAAATAAAAAGCAACCGGCAATTTGCAGATTTTTGGAAGCATCAGTTTATACTAATTAACCAATTAACTATTTAACAGATCAACGTTTCAATGTCTACTAATTCATCAAACTTATATAATACCTCAGGCATCCAATTAAAAAAGGATGCCTGTGTTGTGATTGTACGTACCGAATGGAATGCCGCAACCATTGATAAACTGGAAGAAGGCTGCAAAAAAATTTTAGACGAATATAAAGTAAAGCACATGACGGTAACAGTGCCCGGTGCTTTTGAACTTACTTTCGGCATTAAAAATTATTGGGAGCAACATAAATATAAAGATGATAAGCCCTGTGTGTTTATTGCATTAGGCTGTGTGTTAAGAGGTGATACGCCGCATTTTGATTATGTATGCAAAGCAGTTACCGACGGTATTGTGCAATTAAATTTAATACTGCCGGTACCTACAATTTTTGGTGTACTCACAGTAGATAATCAGCAACAAATTGATGAAAGAACAGGGGGCAAACACGGGCACAAAGGAGAGGAGGCCGCAATAACTGCGTTGAAGATGATAAGTAAAAGCCCCCAAATTCCCTGAAGGGGGCTTTTGAGTTCACAAATTTGAAAAGCTTTTTGCTTTTTTTAAAACTAATAAATCGATTTTTGAAAAGACATTAAAATATTTTATACCCTTCGTAAGCCCCTTCAGGGGTTGGGCTGTATTATGAAAGTTCAATTATTTATACCATGTTTTGTTGACCAGCTGTATCCGCAAACAGCTTTTAACATGATTAAGGTTTTGGAAAAAGCTACCTGCGAAGTAGTGTACAATACCAATCAAACCTGTTGCGGCCAGCCAGCTTTTAATGCAGGTTTTTGGGATGAAGCAAGAACGGTATGCAGTAAATTTATAAAAGATTTTGAAGGTGCCGATTACATAGTTGCCCCAAGTGCAAGCTGTGTGGGTTTTGTAAGAAATTACTATTCTAAATTATTTGAAAATTCTTCTCAGCATAACCAGGTAAAAGATTTAAGCAAACGCATTTACGAATTCACTGAGTTTTTAACTGATGTATTGAAGATAGAAAATTTTGGTGCGGTATTAAATACAACAGCAACTTACCACGACAGTTGTGCAGCATTACGGGAATGTAAAATAAAAGAAGCCCCACGTAAATTATTATCTCATGTAAAAGGTTTACAACTTACCGAGATGAATGATGTAGAAACCTGTTGCGGATTTGGCGGCAGCTTTGCTGTAAAGTTTGAAGCCATCTCTATCGGTATGGCCGACCAGAAAATAATTAACGCATCGCAAACTAAAGCCGAAGTAATTATCTCCACCGACCTCAGTTGTTTAATGCACCTTGATGGTTATATTAAAGGAAAAAATCTCCCACTTAAAACAATGCATATTGCCGATGTGCTGGCAAGCGGGTGGGAATAAAAAAGGCACCCTGCAGAACAGGATGCCTTTGTATTTATGCTTGGTCTGTTATACTATAAAAGGATCAACAATCGTAAGAACCTGCGCCGATGTTAATGGCTCATCAAATCCTTCTGACGCTGCGCCTGCAGTATTGAAAGCCCCGCCCAAACCAACGATGTTAACGCCGGCCTGAGTAGTAACTTCTTCACCATTATAACTGAGCTGAATAGCCGCATTACCCGGTGCATAATCTATACCGCTGTAATTTAAAGTTATCCATGGCTTTAAAGGTTTTTGAGCTGCAGGTATTGCTGCATCCAAAGCCCTTCTCATTTGCCTGATATGCGAAGCATGACGGGCTTCTACTGAATGAATATTTAAAGCAGCCGTTAAAGCAACCCTGTTCGATTGAAGATTAGGAGCCTGACCTTTGTAAGCCCTTACGCCAGTATCTTCAAAAGTTTGTGCCATTGCTAACTGTACGGCGTAGTTGGCAAGATAACCTAAAAACGGACCGGTGCCTGAACCATTACCTGCTGTAAAATCGAATGTAGGTTTTGCAACTGCTGCAGCACCTAAAACTGTTTTTAGAAATGCAACGTGTTTGTTTTCGTCGTCTTTAATTTTAGTTAAAGCAGCTTGTGCAGCTGGTGTTGCTGTTGCATAACCTGCAGAACCAACAATATTATTATAAAATTCTGCTTCAAGATATTCTAATGTTAATGCAAAATTTAAAACAGCATTTACATCTGCCGGTGTTTGGCCGTATGCTTTATTAAACATTGATGCAACGGCTAATGGCACTGCAGCTAAAGCTATTTTACCAGTAAGGTTTGCAAAGCTTTTCATCGCCTTACGCCTTGTATCAAACCTTTCGTAAACCTCCGGGTCTACTTTTTCTATTTCGGTTATTATATTTTGTAAATTCATGATTATTTTTTTTAAGATGGTAAATTACTTGCGTCAATTTTTGTTTTGATATACGTGCCTGCAATAGCTAAAACCTGTGCAGGTGTACGTGCCATATCTAAACCATTTGCATCAGTAGTTGCAGCAAATGTTCCGTTAGATAAAAGGTCTGCAATCAATGCAGCATGCCTTGCTTCAACCGAAACTATTTTGCCTGCAAGTGTAAGGTAAGTTGGCCCGTTGCCTGTTGTAGAAATCAGCTGCCCTGCACCGTTATATGCAGTAACACCTAAATCTTCAAAAGCTTTTGCTGTGCCTAATACACTTGCCCTGCTAGTAAAATCAATTGAAGAAAAATCTACTTCAAGGTCAGGGATTATAGAAGAAGCCGCAGCTGCAGTTATAGCAGCCCTGAAAAATTCACGGTGAGCAACTTCATGATTACGGATATCAGTGAGGTATTCCGTTTCTAAAGATGTTATACCTGAATAGGGTGAAGCTATTACTTTTACGTAAAAAGCTGCTTCTAACTGCTCCAATGCATACGCATAATTTAAAATACCCACATCGCCGCTGCCCAGATTAACACCGCCGTTAGATGCAGGCGTATCATCTTTATTACAGGCGCTGCCAATTGTTACCAGTGCGGCAGAAGCACCAAAAAATTTTAGCATATTTCTACGCTGCATACCAAACTCAGAGATTTGTTTGCTATTCTCTAAGGGTGGGGGAAGAATCATTTTTTTCATGATGTAATTTTTAAAATGTATAAAATAGTTGGACAGGCTGCAAAAAATTGCAGGCATTTTTAAATGAATAAATGTTTGGAAAGGAATTTTATGAGGGAAAGTGTAATGTAAAAACCCGTAATGGATCAGATTACGGGTTTTTATTTATGGCATCACCGGTGCTGTACTTCCGGTTGATGGTATTTTAGTATTGTCTGTTGCCTGCATACCTTTTTCTAACTCGCCTGTAAGGTTTTCTTTAGCATCTTTAAATTCTCTCATTCCTTTCCCAATGCCTCTCATTAACTCAGGAATTTTTTTACCTCCGAATAATAGTAATACTACAATAACAATAAGTATCAATTCGCCACCGCCTGGCATTGAAAACAACATTGTGGAATTAATAGTGCTTAGCATAAATTTATTTTTTGTACTGATGAAAATTTAATGTTTCTTTTTAGGTACGGTATTTCTTTTTGAGTGGTTTTAATTTTTTTGTTAAAAAAATTATGCTCTCATTTAATAAATAATTTACCTGTGGTAAAAATTATCAATAGTAATGCCAGCAAAAAACACTGCAGTAATTCTTTTATAAAATTGATACTATTAATGGGGCAAATAATCTAGTGTGGAAGGCAGCCATCTTTTTACAGAGATTATAGAAATAAACTCATTTTATTTAAACCCTTTACTGCAAAGGGTTTCAGGGGATTTAATCAAAAAAAATTAGCAAATTTTGAGCAGGTCAATACATTTAAATGTGGAATAGATACAGGATTTAATTAAACAGAAAATTGCAGCAGAAATGCTTTATTTAAAGCAAGTGGTAATTTTATTTTTTAATGGAGGAAAAATACATTCCAGGATGGATTTTTTTGAGTAAGTAATTGCTCTTATTGAGAATTGTTTTCTACAAATTTTATGAGTGAGATTTAAAAAAATATTCTTTCCACCAACCAGTAAGCAGCAATGGCTGCAATTAAAATAGATAAAGGGATAACAATTCTATTTCTGTAGTAAGATTTATTGCCAAATATTTTTCCAATTAAAAAGAAGGCGGCTAAAATAACAGTTACCTGGCCCAGCTCCACACCCAAATTAAACATGAGTAACGAACTGAAGTATGCATTTTTTGGAAGACCGAGTTCAGTTAATACACTGGCAAAGCCCATTCCATGTATCAATCCAAATAAAAATACCACACCAATGCGGCTGGCTTTTAATTTAGAAGAAAAAATATTTTCTAAAGCCACATACATTATTGATAATGCAATTACTGGTTCCACAACATTTACCGGAGGCTTAATTACTTTATACATGGCCAACCCAAGCGTAATAGTATGTGCAACTGTAAATGCTGTGGCCTGCCATAAAACAGGTTTTAATTTTGGGTTTAATAAAAATAAACTCAGCACAAATAAAATATGATCTAAACCCAACGGAAGAATATGCGTAAACCCCAATTGCAAATAGATACCGGCAACTTCTGTTTTACTCAGCTTTGATAAACCTTCCACATCATGTGCAAATAAAGATTGGCAAACCAGAAAGGAGAGAAGCATAAAACCAACGACCCTGCAATTATATTTAAACTTGTTATTAATCATACTAATTAAGATTATAAAATAAATTAAAAGAAAACAGCGAATTTTATTTTTGCAAACAAAGGTGTGCCGGGTGTATAATTTAATTCAGTTACCGCATTGGGTTCATTCATCAACCTGCTTTCGGTTGCAAACTGTGCTTCGTTCCATTTTACATTCAACATATTTTCTATTGATAACCCAATTTCATATTTTGGTTTGGTGTAGTTTACAGCAGCATCTAATAAAAAATATCCTTTAGCAACAATAGAATTATTTTCGTTGGCAGGCCTGTTTTTTATGTAACGGTATTTTAATCCTCCATTAAAACCAGTTTGTTTTTTATAAAATATTCCACCGATGCTGGTGGCCGTTGGTGCAAGCGGAATATAATCTTGCTCCTTTGCTTCACCTCTTGCCCTTGGTTTAGTAAAATTAATATTTACATTGGCAAATAAATTTTTGGCAAACTGGTAACGGGCAACAATATCCAACCCGTGTCTTTTTGTTTTACCACTGGGTTCTACAATTCCAGCATCACCCACATACACAAACTCCTGTTGCAGGTATAAATTCCATACTGCAATATTGAGCAGCAAATTTTTTGCTGGCTTTAAAATTATACCAAGGTCTGCACCATAAGCAGCGGGTAAAATTTCTTTTCCATCGTTGGCAACAACCACCCTTGTATCGTTACTGTGAAAACCTTTACCGGCTTTTACATAAACCTGCACTGCTTTATTAATATTGTATTGCACATTTAATTTAGGACTTACAATTGATTTATCCTGCACCGGCATTTGTGCAACAGTTAATTTATTAAAGTAATTAAAATTAAAATAATCAAAACGTACACCTGCATCAATTACCCATTTACCAAAAGTTGCCTGTTGCTGCGTAAAAGCATAGGCGTTTAATTCATTAATATCACCCAACATAACATTGTCAATAAACTGTCGTTTTACCTGGTGGCCTAATTGACTGTTATCAGTAACATCGTATCTTATGCCAACCCCATCGGTTGAGTTAAGCGTCCAGTTTTTAAAAAAATGTTTTTCTTTAAATATAGAGGAAAAGCCAAAAATATTTCTTTCTTCTGCCTGCACAATACCATCTCCATTAACAGGATCGTTTAAGAAAAAAGTAAAATTAGAAAAGAGTTTAAATTTATAACGGCTGAAGAAAACCTGGTTTTCCCAACTGCTTCCATTATTAAACTGATGGGCTAAAATTAAATTAGCATTATATCTCTCGGTGTTACCTCCTTCGCTTGGGTCAATACTTCCAAACCTGGTAATTAATCCGCTTTCAATTGCCCTTGTTGGTATTTGCCCGCTTGCATCCCATTTACTTTTAAATGCCGAAGCAGAAAAAGTTACATTAGTTGCTGCAGATATTGCAGCATTATATTTTGCAAAAATATTAAAGCGGTTAAAATTTTGTTTGTTTTCTGTCGGGCCGTTGGTATAATTAAATTCACCGGCAATATATGCACTCTGTTTATCTTTATTTTTTTTCAACAGATCAATCATGGCTAAAGTGCGGTAGCTGTTAAAATTTCCTGCTTCTGCCTGTACTAAACTTTTAGAAATATTTTTGAAAGTAGAAAAGGCTACATAACCTGCTGTATTTAAATTACCATGCTGAGTATAGTAAGGGCCAGCGCCAAAGTCAACATTGTTGATGGTTTCGGGAATTATGAAATGTGCATCGGCATAGCCCTGGCCATGTGCATGGCTTACCATATTTACCGGCATACCGTCCACACTTACCTGCACATCAGTACCATGATCAGAATCAAAACCCCGTAAAAAAATTTGTTCTGCTTTGCCACCACCGGCATGTTGTGCAATAAATAAACCGGGAACAATACGCAATAATTCCTGTGTGTTTTTTACAGGGCTTAAAGCCAGATCTATTTTTGTAAGCGAACTGAATTTTGTTGTGCCAGTTGCCTGCAGCGTTATATCTTCCAGTTTTACAGCATCGGGCTGCAGTTCAATTTTTATTTCGGTTGAACTAATATAATTTATAGAAAATACTTTATACCCTATATGAGATACAGAAATAGTGTTTTCATTATTTGATGTTTTTAATAAAAAAATTCCATGTTCATCAGTTAATGCTTTTTCTTTTGGGTTATTAGTAACAATTACAGAAACAGCTTCAAGCGGTTGCCTGCTCAGCGCATCTATAACTTTACCTTTAATAACAGTTTGTGCAGTTGCAGCAATTAAAAAGAAGAACAGAAAAAATAATATCAAAAAACTGTAATAGCATTTTGACAGTTTCATAAACAATTTTAGATAGATGAAGAAATACATGCACAGCATTGAACATATCTTTTGCAAAAAATGTTTATGTGTATGCAATGAAGAAATCTATCTTAACAACGGGGAGGGGGATAATTATTTTTAGATATACCGCTTATTAAAGAAGGTGTAATTGCGGAAGTATATTTTGTATTACTGTAAGCTATAAAAAAATCATCTTGTTTTGATACAATTAAAATATGTTCAGTTGCTGCAGTATCTTTTTTTGAGGAGGAAGAAGGCAGTTTATCAGATTTTTCTTCCTTAACATCTTTTGCAGTTTCATAATGCACATGGTACTCACCATTTTCGTAATGCACTGTTGCCATGTGCTGGGTGTAAAAGAAAACATGGCCTATAAAATCGGACATAAAAGGAAGCACAGGCTTGAGCATAACTACTGCGTAGCACATCAGGAGAATAGATAGCAGTAGTTTTTTCATTTTATACCTGTGCTTATAAATAAATTTACAACTATTTTGAATTAATTACAACGGCTCTTTGCAGTAATTCAGGATTTTTACTTCCGGTACTTAAGGCTGCTTTTAAATATTCTTTTGATTTTACAAAATCATTCTGGCTGTATGCTATCCAGGCCAGTTCATTATTTACGTCGATATTATTTGGACGAATAGTATATTCCATTACAGCATATTTTTTTGCACTGTCCCATTGGTTGGTCTTAATAAAACTCCTTGCCAGTTCCAGCGAAACAGAATGGTGATTGGAATTAGCATCAGTTATCAGCATTTTTTGTACTGCTGCATATTTATCCATTGCTTTTTTTGTATCTCCCATTGCTGCATACACATCAGCTTTTTGTTCTTCAAAAGAAGATTGCGGCATAATAGCAATTGCAGAATCTAATAATGCCAATGCCCTGTTGTAATCTTTCTTTTTAGTTAATACTTTTGCCAACCCTGCCATACTTGGTGCATAACTCGGCCTGATAAATAAATTTTCTTGAAAAGTTCTTTCAGCTTCGTCTAATTTACCAATGTTATAATATAAATCTCCCAGCACATTTAAACTCCAGCTTTGCGGTTCGCTGCCGGGTAAACCAGCCTGCACGGCTAATTTCATTGCGGCAATAGCGCCATCAAAATCGCCATAAATTTCACGTAAGTAACTTGCTCTTGAATAAGATTCTAAAGATGGTTTTAACGCCTGCATTTTATCCGACATGGCAACTGCTTCTTCATAATTTCCCAACTCCACATTTGCATCTACTAAAATTCCGTACACATAAGCATTATCAGGATTGATAGCTTTTGCTTCTTCTGCAATTTTCTTTGCATCAGCAAACTGGTGCTGACTCATTCTTAAAGAAGCTTTGTAAACATTGGCCTCAAAACTTTTAGGATCGATACTTAAAATACCATTTAATATTTTTTCAATGGCAGGATAGTAGTAATGGTGTTCGCCGGTAATTCTTTGTTCGGTAATAAAAATGGTGGCTAACTGCAAACGTGTTTTTACATCTTCTGGTTTTGCAGCCAGTTTTGCTTTTAACTCAGCAGTTTTTTCTTTGGTTTTAGTCCATTCCGAAGCGCTGGCTAATTCGCCTTTGCGATCTAAAAGTTCAGGAATGTCCATTGGGTTTTGTTCGCTGATGTATGCTTTTAATTTTCCTTCGCTACTGTTGCAACTGGTTATAGAAGTTGTAAGTGTGAAAAGAAAAAAAGCAACAAATGGTAGGAGGGTTAAAGTCTTTTTCATTTTTAGTTGTTTATATCAAATACGAAAAAAGGAGAACCTTGGTTCTCCTTTTTTAACAAATGTTATAGACTTTTAAGCTAAGCTTTATTAGTTAGCTTTAATTATACCTACTGTAGTAGATTTTAAACCATCAGCATACATCCTGGCGTAATAAGCACCCGAAGCCAAATTTGCTTTGCTCCATGGCACATAATAATCGCCTTTTGTACGGCTGCCTTCATTTATTGTGGCAATCTTTCTTCCCAAAGCATCTGTAATTTCAATACGAACGCTTGCAGCATCTGTTGTTACTTTATAGTGGAAAGTAGTTGATGTTTTAAACGGACTGGGGAAAGCAGAAAGCGCAATTGGCTCGGCTGCAATTCCTAAATTAAATACATTACTTTTTGGACCGGTGTAAGATGCTCCAGTAAAACCTCTCCATGGAGTTTGTACAAAAGGAAACGCTGCTTTAAATGTGGTATCGTTTTTACCTACACCTTCTTTAAAAGTTATAGTATTTACCAATTGAGCAGTAACCGGGCTTCCGCCTGGTACATAATCATCGTACCATAAACCAATAGCCGCTAATGCTACTCCGCCTACAGCCTGTAATTCAATAGTAGTTACATCATCTTCTAATCTTCTTCCGTTAGGAAAACCATCCATGTTTGGAATAAACTGAATGTTTGCATTAGCATTAAATCTTGGATCGGTTAATCCTAAAACTGCTGCCTGTACAATTCCTAAAGGGCTAAAGTCGGCACTGTTACGTGGTGTAACCGGTACAGCCATATTCAATCTTAAATAATCACCCAGGGTTGGTAAAAAGTTATTTATAAAAGGTTTACCAGCTGCTAAGGGATTACCACCTTTACCTGTTGCCAATTGATAAGGACGTAAGTTAGGAACGCCGGTATAAAAAATTGGTAAGATGTCAACAGCTCTCGGGCTCATATTGTCGGGTAATAAAATTGTACCAAAAATAGCATCATCCAATGCAGTACCTGCAACTGCCGGAGAACCTTTTAATGGAAACAAACCTGGTTTACCATTTCTAAAATCAAACGCACCAAGCGATGCAGTTTGCACTCTTAATTTAGCAAGGCCCGGAACAGCACCACCAAATTGAGAATCGTCCATGTATAAAGCTAACTCTGGATTTTTAAAGAAAGGTACAAATTGTCCGTCGTTTGCCGGTGAAGTAGCATTCCATCTGTCTTTTTGGCCAATTGCAATTACTGCTTCGTTGGTTAAAGGCATACCTAATCTTGATACTTGGGTCCATGCACCAGAAGTTGCAGGTTTATCACCAGCTAAACTTAAAGTAGTAATGGCTGGTCTGCTTGCATTAGCGTAAACACCAATTACAAAATCAGCATCTAAAATACTGGTAGCCATAGCCGTGGTTTTACCAGTTTTTTGTAAAGTAGCAATAGGTACTTCAATTGCAATAGTATGGCAATTAAATTTTGCAAGACCGTCTCTTGCACCGGCAGTTCTAAATCCGCCGGCATCAAAAGCACCGCCTAAGTCAACAAAGAAAGGATCATCAACCGGGCCACAAAAAACTTTTTCACCACTGGTTGCTGTTGCAATTGCTGCAGTCATTAATGCATTATAATCTGTAGCACCTAAACCTACGCCACCTTCAATAGAGCGTGGGCCAATATTATTTGGTGGCACCACACCAGCGGTAACGATAGAAGTAAATGATGTACCACCGTTAATACTTCTTTCGCACAGGTAAGTTGTTTTTATATTTTGCTTACCAAGGCGGATGTTGAAGAAAGTTGATCCATCCTCGTTTACCTGGGTAAAAGTAAAACGGTAAATAATATCATCACCGGTTGTGGCAGTGTTATTATCAATATGAATTTCGTAGCGGATGTTTTCTCCAAAAGTGTACCAGTTGGGGCCACCTGCCGGATGCTCAAAAGGAATATAGTTTGCAATCAAAATTATTTTGCTTGAATCAGCAGGACTGCGAAAGGCATATAAATCTGTATTATCTGCCAGCGGATCGTTGCTGATTAATGGTGCTTCTCTATGGCTTGATGCTAAAGCTTGCATAGTAAATGCAGTTGAGCAAAGCAACAGAGCAGTTAGTATTTTAAAATATTGTTTCATATTATCTGGTGTTTATAATTATTTAATAGTTTTTCTTAGAACCTTGCTTTTAATGTATAATCAAATCCTCTCCATGGTGTTTGCACATAAGGAAATGCCGGTTTAAATGTGGTATCGTTTTTAGTTGGCCCTGCAGAAAAACTCAATACGTTAACAAGGTTAGTTGTTACCGGGCTGCTGCCATCTAATTTATAATCATCATACCATAAACCAATAGCCGCTAATGCAACACCGCCTACTGCCTGCAGTTCAATGGTGGTTACATCATCTTCCAATCTTCTTCCGTTAGGAAAACCATCCATGTTAGGAATAAACTGAATTGAAGTGC
>NZ_JANMUN010000101.1:0-9527 GCF_031391665.1 Ferruginibacter sp. | reverse complement strand
GGTTGTTGGTAGCATGCTTTGTAATCGGTTGATCATAATTGAACATTAGCGATGTAACAGCAGTTAATTTATACCTTGCTGAAAATGCAATGGCAAAATGTTCATGCTTCATCTCTTTGAATATTTCCTGACCCGTGCTGTCATTTTTGGTGTAATAACCATTTACTGCATTTTGATGAGAGAGACTTGGTGCAATTTGCACGGATAATTTTTTCGAAATTTTTCTGGCAATTATTAACTGATTAAAAAACGAAACCCTTTGCTCCCGGTATTTAAATAGACTGCCATCCGGATCTCTTCTGCTGTCGTATGCTGCATTTGCATAATAGCTGATGCTTACCGGATATTTCCCCGGTGTTTGTGTAATGATAGCATATTTGGCATTTACATCCCACAGCATATGTTCTTTTGTAAGGCCTAAACCGACATACAATTTATTAATGGGAGCGTAGTTTACCCCCAGCCGTATATTAGAAGGAGCAAAGAAACCAGCCAAGTCTTCGTAACCTTTTTCTACTTTTCCAAAGCGGTGCATAATGTCCATTTCAAAAGTGCCTTTTACCGGCACCATCACAGTTTGATTGTCGATGATCCATACACTTTCAAATGTATTTTTTACTGGTTTTACTTTTGCCGGTGCAGCAGGCTCTTCTGCTACAACTGTACTGTCTTGCGCATTAAGGTTTAGCTGAACTAAAATGGTACAGGTAAACAGGCATACAGTAATTGCAAACCATTGTTTTGATAATATTAATTTAAGTTTCATTGTAGTATTTTTTTTAGATCACTTAATTATTCGGTGCACCGTTTCTTATCCAGTCGTAAATTTTTTGCCTGTCAATGGCAGAAGGAATGTATTCTTTCATTTCCGCATTAATTTTTTTATAAAGAATGCTTTCTTTTGGTACTGCTGTGTTAACAAATCCTCCATTTACAATTTGTTGATAGGCTATGTCTGTCAACAGAAAAGGTTTATGTGCTCCCGAAACGTGGCAACCTGATAGTGCACATTTAGTATTTACCATTGGTGCAATATCAGTTTTAAAACTTACGGCCTGCGGAGGCCCATCAGGGTCAACAGCAGCATCAGGCAGTATGATATCTTTATAGCAACTGGTAAAACCAATCATTACAGTAAGCATCAGCACTGCATATATTGTTAATTGTTTCATTGTAATTCTTTTTTTAATTGATTACTTGTTGTTGAAGTTCATGTTGCATTCAATATCAATTTTATCAGAGATACTGGTGCTGGCTATACCAAAATCTCTGCAGTTAAATTGAAATTTTAGTTGCAGGCCAAACACATCGTAAGTGGCGTTAACTGTTGCTTTTGGAACGTATTTTAATTTACCCACAATAGATTTTGTAAGCGGTGCAGTTAATTTACCCTGCCAGGTAAGATTCAGCGTAACGATGTATTCATTACTAAGAGGATCAAATTTAATTTCAGTTGTTTTAATTTTTGCAAGATTGGTTAATGTAAGATTTTGAGTGCCTGCAACAATTGCAACAGTTCCCAAAGCGCCAATATTACAACCTGCATCACGGCCTGGCTCACCCGTATTTGAAGTGTTGATTTGAACATAACCTGTTAAGAAAGATTTAGCAGGTTCGTTTTCGTAAAAAGCCCATGAACTGTCTTTTAATGGCTGGCCGGTGGCAACATAATTCAGCATTTTTGCATCGGTTACGTCATGAACGCCGAATTGATTAAAACGACCGGTAAGTAAACCGGCAGCTGCAACATAATTAGTTGTCCATAACACACTGGAATGCGATTTGTCCAATTTCCATTCAGCGGCATTACCAGTAGTCATATTGCCCGGAAGATGAATGTTAGTGCCACGTGTGATGGTTACGGCAGTAGATGCTGGGGGTGGAGGAATAGTATTATCTCTTGTGCAACTAACGAAATAGCCTATGCTGCTTAAAAAAACAACAAGAATTAGTTGCATTTTGTTACTTAAGTGTTTCATAAAAAGTATTATTTAGTAATTGATTTATTAATAATGTAAAACTATTTCTGAAACAACAGAGTTATCCTGACTTTACTCAAGGCTTTTTATGACAGTTATCATGTAATAAAAAAAATAACAAATTTTATGCAGAAGAAAATGGTGCAAATGGTTAGCAAAATGCAGCCTGCAGACTATTTTAAAAAATGCCAGTATTATGTCAAACCTAAACTATAAAATCTCATAGGTTTTATAAAGTTTTTTATAATATAAACTGGCTTTTATAAACCTGTGAGATTTATGCACTGCTTTAAAGTTGACCTAACACTAGGGGAGTTTTCTTCTAAAAAATCTTAAAATAAAATATGCTAAAACCACAAAGATAAATGCGGCAGCATTAAGTAACAGACTTTTGGTATAAATACTCATATCGTTCTGGAGCAAAGCCTGATCGGTATCTATAAAAAAATATTTATACAGATCTTTTAAAATAAAATAAAAAAATACCAAACTGTGTAATACACTTAGCACTATTTTTTTTGCTAATACAGGTATAAAAAATAATAAAGATAGTAAGGCCCATACTTTTAAGAAAACATTTTGAGTGATGCTGCTTAAATTTTCAATGCTGTAATCGGGGTATAAATTTTTTAACTGGTAGCCTGTAAATAAAAGACCAACTACAGCATAACTGTAAGGTAATAGTTTAGCTAAGTTTAAAGTAATAATTCTCTTTTGCAACAAATGGGTTGCTATAAATTTAATCAGCAGGTAAATAAGTAAATAGCCGGAAAAAAATCCCATTAATTCAAGCTGCTCCAGGTAAATAAAAAAACTGTTATCCATTGTTAAATCTGTTGAAGAAGAAAATTGATACACTAAATTACAGAACAATAATTTCGTTTCAATCTTTAATATAACACAGAAGGTTATGAAGGCTATTATTGTTTGTGCAGTAATACACTGTCTTCCACAATGATAAAAGCTTTTTCTTTTGATGAAGGGACTACTAAATAAGAGCCGGTAAATTTTCCAAATGCCGGTAACACTGCATAATGTTGTGTAAAATAAAAACAGGGAAAACGTAAACTTTGTTTACCCAAACCTCTCATTGTTATTGCCGGGTGTATATGTCCGCTGAAGAAATAATCTGTATCATTTATATCTTCTTGCGGTATATCTTCAACATCATGCACAAATACAAAATTGTTTTTTCGCCACATTTTTTTTTCGGTATTGATGTTTGCATCTGCATACCATTTATCCGGCACAATATCATGATTGCCCTTTACTAAAAGTATGGACACATGCTTCATGTCGTTCCGCCATTTTAAAAATAATTCATGCTCTTTATTTTCTACACTGTGAAAAAGGTCGCCAACAATTACAACTAACACCGGTTTATAAAACTGAATGGTACTTATCAGGCGCTGCATATCTTCTTTCATTACAGCAGCAGGTACTGCAATACCGCTTTTTCTAAAATGCCCCGTTTTACCTAAATGCAGATCAGAAAGGATCAACATTTTTTCCTGCTCCCAAAATATGGTTCGGTTGCAGTTTAAAATAAAATCGTTTTTATTAATGGTATATTTTATGAAGGATGGCATTTAGTACATTGAATTTTAAGTTTAAATATTAATTTTTATTTGTATGAGTTTGGCAAAACTAAAAACGGAAATTGCAAACTGACCACTTTTAACAGTCTTTCCCCAACTTTTCCTGCATCCGCTTCACCCTGTCTTCTATTTTTTCTGAAGACATATTTTCTCTAATGCTATCAACTTTTAATGGGAAACAAAACGGCGTTAGTTGTTGCGGCCAAGTAATTACGATTTTACTTTGTTGAATTCTTTGCAGCATATCTCTCAACCTTGTTTCTTCCATCTGCTGTTCAAATACTTCTTTATATGCCTGCTGCAGTAAAATATTATTGGGTTCATACTCGGCAAAAACTTTAAATAATAAAGAAGCAGAGTTTTGTAAATGTCTTGCTTTTTGATATTCGCCTGGATAACCCTGAAAAATTAATCCGCCAATAACTGCAATATCCCTGAATTTACGTTTCGCCATTTCTGTACTGTTCACACTGCGTTGAATATCTTCAAATAACTTTTCGGCAGTAAATAATTCATACACATTGCTGTCATCTAAAGGTATCGGCTGGTCGCTTAATAATTCAAAACCATAATCGTTCATGGCAAAAGAAAAAGTAATGGGTGTTATTTTACCAATGCGGTAAGATAATATTGCCGCCATTGCTTCATGCACTAATCTTCCTTCAAACGGATACACAAATAAATGAAAGCCATCTTTGGTTTCAATGTGCTCAATCAGTAATTCATTTTCTAATGGCACATGCGATAATTGTTTTTGCAAATTAAATAATGGTTGTAAAACCTGCAGCTCTTCTATCGGTACATTGCCTTTCTGGCTTACGGCTAAAGCTTCTCTTAATTTTTTACCCATGTTGCTGCTTAAACTCATGCGGCCCCCCATCCAGCTGGGTATAATGCTCTTTTTAGAAGAAGATTTTTTTACAATTACCGTCATATCTTTTATGCGTACCAGTTCTAAATTTTTACCTGCAATGGTAAAAGAATCCCCAGGGTCGAGTCTTGATATAAACCATTCTTCAATAACGCCAATATAACCACCGCTTAAAAATTTTACTTTCAGCATAGCATCGCTTACAATGGTACCGATGTGCATGCGGTGCCGCATTGCGGTGCGGCGGCTGTTAATTTTGTACAAGCCATAGTCTAAAATTTCTACCTTTTTATATTCGTCATATTGTGCCAGTGCTTTGCCGCCGGCAGTAATGTGTAATAAAATTTCCTGAAACTCTTCTTTTGTAATTTCAGCAAAGCAATAAGTGCTTTTTACTTCTTCAAAAATTTCATCCGGAAAAAATCCATCTGATATAGCAATGGTGCACAAATATTGTATCAGCACATCAAAGCAAAGTAACTGCGGCGTTTTACTTTCAATAAAATTTTCTTCTACTGCTTGTTTCAATGCAGCAGCTTCTACCAGCTCTAAACTATGGGTAGGTAAAAAATAAATTTTACTAACTGCATCAGGGCTGTGGCCACTGCGTCCAGCTCTTTGTAAAAATCTTGCCACACCTTTTGGCGAACCAACTTGTATAATTGTTTCAACAGGCCTAAAGTCCACCCCCAAATCTAAACTTGCAGTACACACTACCGCTTTTAATTTTCCAGTGTGTAAATTTTCTTCCACCCAAAAACGTAACTCCTGTTCAATACTTCCATGATGCAAAGCAACTGCTCCTGCTAAATCCGGTGCAGCATTTAATAAAGCCTGGTACCACATCTCCGTCATGCCACGGGTATTAATGAAAATTAATGTAGTGCGGCTGCTTTTGATGATAGGTAAAACTTTTTCCACCAGTTTAATTCCCAAATGCCCGGCCCATGGATATTTTTCTATTTCATCAGGAAAGATGGAATGTATTTCAGTTTTTTTTGAGAGGTTAGCCTTAATAATAATTCCTTCATTTTTTAAAGGAGATAATAAAACATCTTTTGCTTCTTCCAAATTTCCAATGGTTGCAGAAATACCCCATATTGAACATTCACCATTTGCCATTCGATATTTCACATTCACAATTCTTGAAATAGCCAACTCCACCTGTACACCTCTCTTGCTTCCCATCAACTCATGCCATTCATCAACAGCAATTATTTTTAAAGTGGCAAAAACATCAGGATAATTTTTTTGTGCCAGTTGTAAATGCAAACTTTCCGGTGTAATAATTAATATCTCCGGCATTTGTCTTTTTTGCCTTGCCCTTTCATTTATTTCGGTATCGCCGTTTCTTATGCCCACTTTCCATTGCAGCTGCAGTGCTTCAATTACTTCATTCATAGCACGGGCAATATCTTTTGCCAATGCCCTTAATGGCGTTATCCATAATAATTGTAAGCCATTATTTTTTTTAGAGAGATAGTTTTCTGGATGATCATTTATAAATTGTATCAAAGCTCCCAAAAAAACGGAGTAGGTTTTTCCAAAGCCGGTTGGGGCATTTACCAAACCACTTTTACCATTTAAAATATGTTGCCAGGTTTGTTGCTGAAAAGCAAATGGAGTACGGTCGTTTTTTTTAAGCCATTCTAAAATAATATTGTAGCCGGGGCTTTTAGCCAAATTCATAAAGCAAATTTACAATTGCCCTGCAATTTGATTAAAACAATTTTAGGGCAATGAAGAAAATAAAGAGTGGCTCGTAACCCTGACGGCGGTTTCAAACTCCGTCAGCGGTTATTGCTGGCGGCTAAGTAAATGTTGAATAATGATTTGCTGAATACAGTATTCATTTTCTTATTTTTGCAATCCGATTTTAAAAACAAATCAATATGTTTAATTCGTTAAGTGAAAAATTAGAAGGCGCATTTAAAAACCTTAAAGGCCAGGCCCGTATTACCGACCTTAATATTGCCAACACTGTAAAAGATATTCGCCGTGCATTGGTTGATGCCGACGTAAACTATAAAATTGCCAAAGAGTTTACCGATAAAGTAAAAGAAACAGCGCTGGGTTCAAAAGTATTGTTAGCCGTAAACCCCGGCCAGCAAATGGTAAAAATTGTGCAGGACGAACTGACCGAATTAATGGGCGGCAGCGAAAGTGAATTTAATATCACCGGTGCTCCGGCAATTATTTTAATTGCAGGTTTGCAGGGTAGTGGTAAAACAACTTTTAGCGGTAAGCTGGCTAATTATCTAAAAACAAAAAAAGGTAAATCCCCATTATTAGTTGCAGCAGATATTTACAGGCCTGCGGCTATAGATCAGCTAGAAGTTTTAGGCGGACAAATTGGTGTAGATGTATTTGCCGAAAGAGAAAATAAAGATGCAGTTTCTATTGTGCAGAATGCGATAAAAGAAGCCAAAGCAAAAAATAAAAATGTAATTATTGTAGATACTGCCGGCCGTTTAGCTGTTGATGAAATAATGATGAAGGAAGTGGCTGATATAAAAGCTGCCATCAATCCACAGGAAATTTTATTTGTGGTAGATAGTATGACGGGCCAGGATGCAGTAAACACCGCTAAAGCATTTAACGACCGTTTAGATTTTACAGGTGTGGTATTAACAAAATTAGATGGCGATACAAGAGGTGGTGCCGCACTCTCCATAAAATACACGGTAAACAAACCCATAAAATTTGCCAGCAGCGGCGAAAAAATGGATACGCTGGATGTGTTTTACCCTGAGCGTATGGCGCAGCGTATTTTAGGCATGGGAGATATTGTGAGTCTGGTAGAAAAAGCACAGGAGCAATTTGACGAGGCCGAAGCAAGAAAACTGGAAAAAAAGATCCGCAAGAATCAGTTTGATTTTGAAGATTTTAAAACCCAGTTGCAGCAGATTAAAAAAATGGGTAACCTTAAAGATTTGATGGGCATGATACCCGGCGTGGGCAAACAAATTAAAGATGTAGATATTAACGACGATTCTTTTAAAGGTATAGAAGCCATGATAAACAGCATGACTTTGCAAGAGCGCCGTAACCCCGATATTATAAATCCCAACCGCAAACTCCGCATTGCCAAAGGCGCCGGAAAAGATATTGCCGAACTGAATGCCTTTTTAAAGCAGTTTGAACAAATGAAAGGCATGATGAAGATGATGAACAAAATGCCGATGGGTAAAATGCCCGGCATGGGAAAACGGTAACTGGAAGCTCCAGCTTTCAGCCCTTATTTTGGCGCAGCCAAAATCCATATCACCCTATGTTTAACTTTCCCTGCTAATATCATTGCATAAACCCAACAAAATACCCTCAAAAATTAACGGTTTGCAAAGAATTTTCAAATATTTGGCTAATCCCCTGCCGGTTGTTATATTTGCAGACCTTTTTTAAGGAAGAAACCCTATTATTAACAACCAAAAATTTCTATTTTATGGCTGTAAAAATGAGACTGCAAAGACATGGCTCAAAAAAGAGACCATTCTATTTCATTGTTGTAGCAGATGGCAGAAGCCCTCGTGACGGTAAATTCATTCAAAAATTAGGTACGTACAATCCTTTGACGGTTCCTGCCACTATTCAGGTAGATCGTCAAAAAGCATTGGATTGGTTGCAGAAAGGTGCTCAACCCACCGACACTGTACGCCGCATCCTTTCTTTTAAAGGCGTGTTGTATCTAAAGCATTTACTGCGTGGCGTTGGCCTCGGTCTGTTTGATGAAGCAGTGGCTATGGAGAAATTTACGAAGTGGAGCAGTGAGCATGATGCTCATATTGCAAAGCGCCATGGTGCCCATAAAAAAGCACGTATGGATAAACGTAACCAACCCGTGGTACGCAAAGTTGCCGAAGCTCCAGTAGCTACCGCAACTGCACCAGCAACAGAAGAAACCAAAACAGAAGAATAAAATAACTCTGTTCCGTTAATTCATTTAAGTTCCGTTATTTTTTAGCGGAACTTTTTTTATGGGCTCACGCCCACGTCTGACCATGTTTTTTTGGGCCAGCATTAGCAATATTGTTGAGCTTCGGTGGCTGTATCCCGATTCATCGGGATACAGCAAATCTTTATTGAGCTTTTATCGCAGCCTTTAAAAAATATTTTAAAAACAGGCAAATTTGCAGAAATGATAATAACTATCAGGAACCGGTTTTTTGTTTTAAATTTGATTAACTAAAAATAAATTAATGGGAACACTTACAATTGATAATAAAAGATTTGTTGTAATTGAACAAAAGAAATTTGAAAAATTGCAACTGCTTGCTGCACAAAAGACTGCTCCCGTAAAAAAATTAACACTTGTAGCAGGTAAAAAACATGCCTATAAAATGATTGATAAATGGGCAAAAGGAAAGTAAGTATTCTGGAGCCAGCTGCCGAGGCTGTTGCCGACATTGCATTATTTATCGCAGGTAAGGGACTGCCGGCTACAGCGAAGAAATTTGTTGACGAAGCTTTCCTTTTTTTTGAAAAACTTTCTGACGAAAGAATAGTTCATAAGCCCTGTAATTATAATAATGTTTGGAAATATCTTGGTTATCGTTGCATTACCTATAAAAAATACGTGATTGCCTATCTTAGTCAGCCTGATGAAATTATTATTTGTGATTTTACTGTTGCAAAAATTTTGAAATAAACTGCAATACGCTTTGTAACCCATAAGTTTTTCAATTATAAAAATTCATGAACGAATATTTTAAAATAGGCAAACTTGCCGCAAGCACCGGCTTAAAAGGCGAATTGGTTTTACAACATAACCTCGGCAAAAAAACGTCGCTAAAAGGTTTAGAAGCTATTTTTTTAGAAGAGAAAAAAGATAGCTTCATTCCATACTTTATACAATCCGCACAAATAAGAAGTAATACAGAAACTGTAATAAAATTAGAGGGCGTGGATATAATGGAAGTGGCCCGAAAACTTACGCCAAAAGAAGTGTGGCTGGCCGAAGAAGACTTTAAAAAATTCGCTACTAAATCATCACCCATTGCCATGCTGGGTTTTATGATGGTAAATGATGGCGAAGAAATTGGCGTAAGTTTTCGGGCCACTTCCATTATATCCACGCCCTCT
>NZ_JANMUN010000034.1:0-23402 GCF_031391665.1 Ferruginibacter sp. | reverse complement strand
AAAAATCGGATGCCGAACTTTCTTTAGCATCAATTTTATCTAATAGCAGGGTTGTAGATAAAGCTATGGCTGGTGAAGACCCGGTGAGTCCCAAAAAGAAAATGATCTATGCGGTTGCCCTTATTGGAGCTTTTGGTTTATTTGTTGGGTTTATTTTTATGAAAGATGCTTTTACAGGAAAAATCAGATACAGAAATGAAATAGAGAAAATGACTTCCATACCTATAATAGGAGAAATTGCATTTGAAAAAACAAACAGCCCGCTTGTGATTGAAAAAGGTACAAGGAGTTTTGTGGCCGAAGAGTTTAGAAAATTGAGAATATCTTTATCATTTTTAGGAATTGATGCTTCACATAAAAAAATATTATTAACTTCCAGCATATCCGGCGAAGGAAAAAGTTTTATTGCTGCAAATTTAGCGGTAAGCCTTTCCCTAACCGGTAAAAAAGTTGTTTTGGTTGATTTAGATTTAAATAATCCATCACTTTCAAAAATATTGGGTGTTAATTACGAGCATGGTATAACTGAGTTTTTAGAAGGAGAAAAAAAACCGGCAGAAATTATCAATAAACTAGGTGACCACGAAAACATGTATTTTGTTGCTGCAGGCAGTTTGCCGGAAAACCCAACAGAATTATTGGCTAATGGTACTGTTAAGTCTTTAATTGATTATTTAGAAAGTAATTTTGATATGGTTATTATAGATACATCACCTGCAGTATTGGTTACCGATGCTTATATATTATCAGAAATGTGTGATGCTACGCTATATGTAATTAGACATGATTACACCCCTAAAATGCTTGTCAAGCGTATTGACGAAAATAATCAGATCAATCCAATTAATAACCCTGCAATTATTTTTAATGGTGTTAAAACAAGAGGGGTATTTAAAAATAATTATGGTTACGGGTATGATTATGTTTACGGAAATAAAGAAAGAGGTAACAAAACAAAAAAAGCATCCTAATAAAAAAATATCCAACTCTAATGAAAAATAAATTTAACTCAATTCATATAAGGCTGTGACTGAGATTGGCGAAGCCATACCTTATAAGAATTAATCCATTTCCTCTCAATTAACTGTTTTTCCAAATATCTGACTAACTATCCCATTCCAACATCCCGATTAACTGACATTCCTAATTTTTTAAAAAATAGTTATGCAGAAGAATTGGTACGTAATTTACACTAAGCCGCAAAGCGAAAAAAAAGTAGCAACCTTATTAACAAAAAAGAAAATTGAAAACTTTATTCCACTGGTTAGTGCTGAGGCACAACGAACGTGGAGGCATAAACTGGTTTACAAGCCTTTGTTTAAATCTTATGTTTTTGTATATACTACAGAGCAAGAAGCTACTGCATTGCTTAAAAATACAGGCGGCGTTATTAATCTCTTATACTGGTTGGGAAAGCCCGCAGTTATTAATGAAACAGAAATTAATGCAATAAGAGAATTTACAGTTACTGGCGGCTACCAGGATATTAATTTAGAAAAACTATCTGTAAATAACAATTTTACTGAACGCAATATGTATCGTTCTACCTACGAAATAGAAGGAAATGTATTACTTGCAGTAAAGAGTAAAACAATAAAAATAAACCTTCCGTCGTTAGGTTATGCATTGATAGCTAAACTGAAAGAAGAGAGTGTTTTTGGAAGGGAAAGCTCAATGATACAAAATTATAGATTTGCACAGTCATGATGAATTTAACAGATAAAATTTATATAGCAGGACACAGGGGATTAGTAGGTTCGGCAATAGTTAGGGCTTTAGAAAAGCAAGGCTTTAATAATTTGTTATACAAAACATCTAAGGAGCTTGATTTACGTGATCAGGAAGCAGTTGATGAGTTTTTTGCTCAGGAAAAACCAAATTATGTTTTTCTTGCTGCAGGAAAAGTTGGCGGTATTGTTGCCAATAATACTTACCGGGCCGATTTTTTGTATGACAATCTTTTAATAGTAGCAAATATTGTACATGCTGCTTATCAAAACAATGTAACTAAATTACTTTTTTTGGGCAGTTCATGTATCTATCCAAAATTAGCCCCTCAACCAATTAAAGAAGAATATCTTTTAACCGGAGCTTTAGAATATACTAACGAGCCTTATGCTATTGCAAAAATAGCAGGCATTAAATTATGTGAAAGTTTCAGGGATCAGTACGGGGCAAATTATATAAGCGTTATGCCTACTAATTTGTATGGAATAAATGACAATTACCATCCCGAAAATTCACATGTACTTCCTGCGCTTATACGCAGATTTCATGAGGCTAAGATTTCAGGACATAAAGAAGTGGTGATATGGGGTTCGGGTAGTCCGCGGCGTGAATTTTTATATGCAGATGATTTGGCAGAAGCCTGCCTTTTTTTAATGAATACTTATAATGAAAAAGAAATTGTAAATATTGGCTGCGGCGAAGATATCAGTATTAAAGAGTTAGCTGAAATAGTAAAAGAAGTTACCGGTTTCGATGGCGACCTTAAATTTGATATATCCAAGCCAGATGGCACCCCACGCAAATTACTTGATGTATCTAAAATTCATAAATTAGGCTGGCAACATAAAACCACACTTAAAGATGGATTAATAAATGCTTACCAAAATTTTTTAACCAAACAGCATCATCCTTTATTGACCTGATAAAGGAAATATCCCAAATAAATATATAATGAAGACTGCATTAATTACTGGTATAACCGGGCAAGACGGTGCTTACCTGGCCGAATTACTTTTAGAAAAAGGGTATAAAGTACATGGTATAAAAAGACGTTCGTCTTTAATAAATACCGATCGTATTGACCATTTATATCAAGATCGGCATGAAGCCAATGGAAAATTTACTTTGCATTATGGCGACATGACGGACAGTACCAATCTGATACGCATTGTGCAGGAAACACAGCCAGATGAAATATATAACCTTGCTGCAATGAGCCATGTTAAAGTAAGTTTTGATACACCAGAATATACTGCAAATGCCGATGGTATTGGAACCCTGCGTTTAATGGAGGCCTTACGTATTTTAGGAATGGAGAAAAAAACACGTATTTACCAGGCATCTACATCAGAATTATATGGTTTAGTGCAGGAAGTTCCACAAAGAGAAACAACCCCGTTTTATCCAAGAAGTCCTTATGCCGTTGCAAAATTGTATGCTTACTGGATAGTTGTAAACTACCGGGAAGCATACAATATGTATGCTTGCAATGGTATTTTATTTAACCATGAAAGCCCATTACGCGGCGAAACTTTTGTAACAAGAAAAATAACTATGGCTGTAGCGGCTATTGCCAACGGCTTACAAAATACTTTGTATTTAGGTAATCTTAATGCACAAAGAGATTGGGGGCATGCTAAAGATTATGTAGAAGCAATGTGGTTAATACTGCAACAAGACGAACCTGAAGATTATGTAATTGCAACTGGTATAACAACAAGTGTAAGGGATTTTATTAAAATGGCATTTGAACAAGTGGGAATTGAATTAAATTTTACAGGAGAAGGCATTAACGAAAAAGCAACAGTAAGTACTTGTAAAAATCCTAAATACCAATTACCAAAAGGAAAAGAAGTTGTAGCTATCGACCCGGAATATTTTAGACCTACAGAAGTAGAATTATTAATTGGTGATCCAACTAAAGCAAAAACAAAATTAGGATGGAAACCAAAATACAATTTAGCGGAACTGGTAAAGGAAATGATGGAAGCTGATGTAAAAAAAGCTGATGAAACGGCAGCTAAGAAACATAGGTAGAAATTTTTAAAAAGCCATAGTAATATAATTAGAACTAAATTAAAATTTACCGGCATTACAATAAAGCATTTTACAAGTAACATCATTTAAGCACAATTTTAAATTTAATAAAAACTGAAGATGAAAAGCCCATTAAATAATGCAGGCGACGTAACTCTGGTGAAAGAAATAGCTGTAGATGAAATAGTTAAATCTTACAGTAAAAATTTTGATATTGATGTAAAAAAATATTTTTCAGGGCTTGATAAAATAGCGATATACAAATGTAACGATACCGGGTACCGGTTTTATTATCCATTTACAATATCCGGCGATAGTGATTTTTACATATACTTTCAACAATTTGAGTGGTATTATATGCCCTGGAAGTGGGAGCACCAGGTATGCTTAGATTTTATAAAACCAGAACATAATATTTTAGAAGTAGGCTGTGGCCAGGGTGCTTTTTTAAAACAAATAAATAAACTGAAGGGCACAAATTGTGTTGGTCTTGAATTAAATGAGAGCTGTGTTTTAGATTTGCCCAATTTAAAAATAGAAAATATTTTAATAGAAGAGTTCAGTAAAAATAATGCAGGAAAATTTGATTTGGTTTGCACCTTTCAGGTGCTGGAACACATTTCAGCAATAAATAGTTTTATAAAAGGGCAGGTTGATTGTTTAAAAAAAGGCGGCCAAATGATAATTTGTGTGCCTAACAATGATTCTGATTTAATGAAATCTGAACAGGTGATGCTGAATTTACCACCCCATCATATGGGTTTGTGGAATGAATTTTCATTGAAATCACTGGAGAAATACTTTGACATTAAATTAAAATCAATACATTTTGAACCTCTTCAAAAACAACATTTTGATTGGTATATTAATGTAAAATTGAAAAAATATTTTGGCAACTTTATACAAAACAAAATAACGCAATTACTTACTGTATCAGGATTAAAAAAAACGATTCACAAAAATTTAGAAAAAAGAGCCGATAAAATTACAGGGCATTCAATTATGGCAGTTTATGAAAAAGTATAGTCAAAATTATTCGTTTAAAAACTTTTAAAATATTTTACCCCCATTCAACGTGATTTACAGAATTAAGAAAAAAAAATGTCAATAAAGAGCGAAATATCTGCTTTAAGACAATACGGAATTAATTTTTTTACCAAAGGGCACAAGCGTAGTGTTGCGGCTAAAAAAAATATTGTTGGTTCCTTACTTATCAGAGGTGTAAGCATAACAATTGGATTGGTTTTAGTGCCACTTACAATAAATTATATAAATACCGCTCAGTATGGTATATGGCTAACGTTAAGTTCAATGATTGCATGGTTTTCTTTTTTTGATATTGGATTTACACATGGCCTGAGAAATAAATTTGCCGAAGCTAAAGCTAAAGGCGATGATGAGGTTGTTAAGATTTACATCAGCACAACCTATTATTATATCAGCTTGATATTTATTGCTCTTTGGGTGATATTGATATTTATTAATCAGTTTATAAGCTGGCATAAAATATTGAACCTTCCACCGGCGATGGAAAATGAAGTATCACGGCTTGCCATACTGGTAGTTACTTATTTTTGTTTTCAGTTTATATTTAAAGTTATCAGCACCATTTTAATTGCTGATCAGCAATCTGCAAAGTCATCGCTGCTGGATATGCTCGGACAATTATTGTCATTGATAATAATTTTTATTCTGACTAAACTAACCAGCGGTACCTTAATGAATTTAGGGCTTGCGGTTGGCTTTTCACAAATAATTGTTTTACTGGCTGCCAATATTATTCTATTTAAAACAAAATATAAAGACTACAGGCCTTCTTTAAAATTTGTGAAAAAAGAATATGCTGAGGATATAATGAAATTGGGTTCAAAATTTTTTGTTTTGCAGCTTGTGGCAATTGTACAGTTTGAATCCAGTTTATTTTTTATAGCCCGTTATTTTGGTACCACAGAAGTAACCTCGTTTAATATTGCTTACAGGTATTTTTCTATTTTGCAGATGGGTTTTATGATTTTGTTAAGCCCTTTGTGGAGCGGAGTAACGGATGCTTACAATTCAGGTGATATTGCATGGATAAAAAATGCTGTAAAAAAATACTTGCTTATTTGGATACCTTTTGTTTTGCTGGGGTTAATAATGTTATTGTTTGCAGATAAATTTTATGAATTGTGGGTAGGTAAAAACGTTGTTAATGTAGATTTTAATATTTCTTTACTTTGCCTCATTTATTTTTCTACATCAATTTTCGGGAGCATATTTGTTTATATAATTAATGGTATTGGGGCATTAAAAATACAGTTTGTTTCAGGCTTTATAAGTTCAGTTTGCTTTTTAATACTTACATGGGTATTAATTACTAAACTTCACTGGGGGGTACAATCTGTTTTAATTGCATCAATTGTTACCAATTTGTTTGGCTATGTGGTGGCACCTTTACAGATTTATAAAATATTTTATAAAAAATCGGCAGCCAAAATTTGGTACAATTAAATATATTTCACCAGCGTAAATAAAATAAACTTATTTTTTTTGATTGATGACTAAGGTTGTACAAATACAATTTTCTCCCGAATCAGGAGCCCGTTCTGCCCAAAGGCTGCAAAATGCATTTGCAAAGGAGGACATTCAATCCAGTATTGTGTCACTCCAGACCGGGGCTGCTACTATTGCCAATATAAAATACCTTGGCAAAAAGCAACGTTATACATCACGTATAGATGCAAAAATGCAGGCCTGGCTTTTAAAAAAAAATAATAAAGAATTTGGTTTATTCTCTTATCCAATATTGGGATCAGATATATCTCAACTGCCGGAAATACTGAATGCTGATATTATTTATATACACTGGGCATTGTATGGTTTTTTAAATTATAACAGTATAGCACAAATAGCGGAGCTTAAAAAACCAGTAATTGTAGTAATGCATGATATGTGGAATATTACCGGTGGTTGCCACTACAGTTTTACATGTGATAAATACAAAACCGGATGCAGCAATTGCCAAATGATTCCCGGTAATAAAGAAAATGATCTGTCGGCCAAAGGGTTTAGGAAAAAACTCCGGTTATATAATAAGTATAGTAATTTTTACTTTGTATCACCCAGCAAATGGTTATACAACTGTGCAAAAGAGGCGTTACTTACAAAAAGCAAACCCATTTTTTATATACCCAATGTGTTAGATAATACTTTATTTAAACCATTTAATAAAACAACGGCTAAGCAAATATTAAATATTAATACCGATGAAACTGTAATAGCATTTGGAGCTGTATCAGTAAGCAGCCCGTATAAAGGGTGGCCGTATTTACAAAAAGCATTAGAAATATTACACAAGGACGAAGCGTACAAAAATATACTGGTACTGATATTTGGGAGTGTGTATAATAAAGAAATTGCCGCAAGCATACCATTTAAAACAAAGTTTATGGGTTTTTTGGCAGATGAATATTCAACTATGCTGGTGTACAATGCAGCCGATGTGTTTATTGTACCATCATTGGCCGACAACCAACCTACTACAGTACAAGAAAGTTTAAGCTGCGGTACACCTGTAGTAGGTTTTGATACGGGAGGGATACCAGATATGATACAGCATAAAGAAAATGGCTATTTAGCAAAATATAAAGATGCAGAAGACGTTTGTAACGGGGTAAAGTATTGTTTACAGCAAAAACTTAAGGGCTATATGCTGCCTGGCTTCTACCCGGCAGCTACTATAAAAAAACATTTGGAATTGTTTGAACAAATACAAAAATCTTAAAACCTTAAACAAATATTTTATAAATAAAAAAACAAAAAAATGATAGTATTAGGGGTACATAAAGGGCACGATTCGTCTGCAGCAATAGTAGTAGATGGTAAAGTAATTGCCGATGTTCAGGAAGAAAGGTTTTCAAGGGTTAAACATTCTGAGAATGCTCCCCTAAAGTCTATTGAATTTTGCCTGAAACAGGCAGGTATAAAAGATATTAACGAGGTAAACTATATTAGCTCCTCCTGGGAAAGTACACCCAAAGATTTGATACCCGTTTTTGATTTGGATGTAAACAAAGTAGAGAACATTGCCATTCAACTGGGCAAATCATTATTAGGGAAATCAACAGGTACTTTTAAAATGAAATTGCCTATTTATTTTCCTAATTATAAATTAAAAGATAAAAGTAAATTTATAAATAATAACCATCACCTTGCACATGCGGCAAGCGCTTATTTTACACGTAAAAATAACGATAAGTGCTTAATTTTTACAGTTGATGGAGCAGGTGATGAAATGTGTACTTCTATTTGGATGGGAGAAGGAAATAAAATTGAACTTTTAAAAAGCTATTACAAAGAAGCATCAGTAGGTTGGGCCTACAGTGTAGTTACCGAAGGTTTGCATTGGATACATGGCGATGGCGAAGGAAAAACTATGGGTCTTGCCCCTTATGGTGATTTTACAAAATGCAAAGGTGTACTGGATAAATATTTTCCGGAGTTTAAAGACGAAAACCTTGTAAAAAAATCTGAACTGGGCGAATGCTTTTTCTGGAGCGAAAGTGGTTCCACTCAATTTCATTTTGATGAATCATCAGAAGTTGAAAAATTAATTGAGCAATACGGAAGGGCAGATATTGCTGCAGAGGCACAAAGAAAACTGGAAGAAAATATAATGAACCTTGTTTTTGGCTGGGCCAAAAAAACAGGGGTAAAAAATATAGCATTTGCCGGTGGTGTAATGCTTAATGTAAAATTAAACCAGCGTATTTGGAATAACCGCAGGGATATAATCGTTGATCAGCATGTATATCCAAATCCCGGGGACTCTGGTTTAGCAGTTGGTGCTGCACTGTTAGAATATTATAAACACAATGAATTTAAAGGGTACGATTTTAATCATCTTTATTTAGGCCCTGAATATTCAAATGAGGAAATAGAATCTATTTTAAAAATTAGAAAGATAAACTATACCTATGTTGAAAACCCATCAAAAAAAGCTGCTGAGCTTTTAGCCGAAAATAAAATTGTAGCCTGGTTTCAGGGGCGTATGGAAAGCGGGCCAAGGGCATTGGGAAACCGGTCAATTTTAATGAGCCCTTTAAAAGCAGAGAATAAAGATGCCATCAATGCGTGGGTAAAGTTTAGAGAAGGTTTCAGGCCGTTTTGTCCATCGTTAACTTACGAAAGCAGGCATGATTATTTGAAAGATTTTAAGGATGAATTTTTTATGATAACTTCTTATGATGTTCAGGATGCTAAAAGAGACAAGATTCCTGCAGTTGTACACGTTGATGGAACATTAAGGCCGCAGATGGTGCAAAAAGAAACCAACCCAAGGTATTGGGAATTGATAAACGAGTTTGGAAAAATTACCGGCGAAAGCATTGTTTTAAATTCTTCTTTTAATGTAATGGGAGAATCAATTGTAAATAACCCTAAAGAAGCAATAAGGTGTTTTTATGATTCAGGGATTGATGCTTTATTTATTGGTAACTATTATGTTTCGAAGTAAACAGATAATTAGTCTTCTATTGGTGCAATATATTAATTAACCAGGTTTAGCAAGCAGTGTTAATATTGTAAAGCAGCAAGTTTTAAAGTTTAAATAATAAACACAACAGGATAATGAAATTTTTAAATAAAATCTTCCCGCAATCAATTTCAAAAAAGGAGGCCTCGGATACGGGCATGGCAATGACGCTTATTTGCCTTTTGCTGGGGTTTTTTACCAAGAAAATTATTTACTATGAAATAGCCATTCCCGTTTTAGTTATTAATATGGCATTTCCAATGTTTTATTATCATTTTTATTTTGCCACACTTTGGCTTGGGTTAACAAATTTACTGGGAATGATAGTTTCAAAAATCCTGTTATCCGTAGTGTACATTGTAATTTTATTACCTGTTGGTATAGTAAGGCGGGCAATGGGTAAAGATGCTTTAAACCTTAAGGGGTTTAAAAATAGTACATCATCGGTAATGGTTACCCGTAATCATGAGTTTACAGCCGACGATATCAAAAATCCTTTTTAAGCTACTAAAATAAATTTATCATGGAATTTTTACGTGAATTATGGGCTTTTTTAAAAGTTAGAAAAAAGTTCTGGTTATTACCACTTATTATAGTGTTATTAATATTTGGTGTGTTAATTGTACTTTCTGCAGGTTCTGCAATTGCACCGTTTATTTACACTCTTTTTTAATTTAAAAAATAATAAAGCATTGGCCACATTTATTTTAGGAATTTCTGCGTACTATCACGATAGTGCTGCAGCTATAGTATGCGATGGAGAAATAATAGCAGCTGCTCACGAAGAGAGGTTCACCCGTAAAAAACACGATTCGGCTTTTCCTCATGAAGCAGTAAAGTATGTATTAAGCGAAGCAGGAATTGAATTTAAAGATCTTACTGCAGTGGCGTTTTACGATAAACCATTTATTAAGTTTGAGAGGTTGCTGGAAACCTATCATGCTTTTACACCAAAGGGATTAACAAGTTTTCTTACGTCAGTGCCGGTTTGGATAAAAGAAAAGCTCTTTATGAAAAAGATGCTTAGAGATGAACTGAAGAAAATTGGCGATGCAAAAAAAATGCCCATTTTATTTCCTGAGCATCATTTATCGCATGCTGCCAGTGCTTATTATCCCTCTCCATTTGATGATGCAGCCATATTAACCGTTGATGGTGTGGGAGAGTGGGCAACCACAACTATTGGCCATGGTAAGGATAATAAAATTACTATGCTCAAAGAATTACACTTTCCTCACTCCATAGGTTTGTTATATTCTGCTTTTACTTATTACACCGGCTTTACAGTAAATAGCGGCGAATATAAATTAATGGGTTTAGCACCTTACGGTAACCCAGGCTCGCCACAAACAAAAGAGTTTAAAGAAAAAACTTTAAAAGAACTGGTTGATGTAAGGGAAGATGGGTCGATACTGTTGAACATGAAATACTTTGATTATGCAACAGGATTAAAAATGACGAATAACGCTAAATGGACAACGTTGTTTGGCATTCCACCAAGAAACCCTGAATCTGAAATAAGCCAGGATTATATGAATATGGCTTTGGCCATTCAGCAAATAACAGAAGAGATTGTTATAAAATTAGCAGCTACTGCAAAAAAACTAACCAATAGCGATAACCTGGTAATGGCGGGTGGAGTTGCGTTAAACTGTGTTGCAAACGGAAAACTAATTGAAACAGGTATGTTCAAAGAAATTTGGATACAACCAGCTTCGGGTGATGCCGGTGGCGCATTGGGTGCAGCATATTTAGGCTGGTATTTATGGAAAGGAGAAAAAAGAATAGTTGATAAAACCGTTGCTGATGCAATGAAGGGAGCTTATCTGGGCCCGGAGTATGATGAAAAAGCAGTAATGGGCATGGTAAGAAAATACGGAGGCAAATATAACTATTACGAAAATTTTGATGACCTTACCAAAGTAGTAGCTGCAAAATTAGCAGAAGGAAATGTAGTAGGATGGTTTCAGGGTAGAATGGAATATGGCCCAAGAGCTTTAGGCGGCCGTAGTATTTTAGGCGATGCAAGAAACCCTGAGATGCAGAAGAAAATGAATCTTAAAATAAAGTACCGTGAAGGCTTCAGGCCTTTTGCGCCATCTGTTTTGGAAGAAGATATAAATGAATATTTTGTATTAGACAAGCCATCGCCCTATATGCTGGTGGTAATGCCTGTACAACCAAAACACCTTAAGCCTTTACCGGCTAACTACGATTCTCTGGAAATGATGGATCGCTTGTATCACCTTCGTTCAGATATTCCATCTGTTACACACGTAGATTATTCAGCAAGGATACAAAGTGTTAGTAAAAAAACTAATCCCCGTTACTGGAATTTGATTAATGAATTTAAAAATCAAACTGGTTACGGCTTATTGGTAAACTCAAGTTTTAATGTACGTGGAGAACCTATTGTTTGTACACCCGATGATGCATTCAGGTGCTTTATGCGTACCGAAATGGATTTTTTAGCAGTAGGCAATTTTGTTTTTGATAAAACGAAACAGGAGAAATTACAAAACGATACCAACTGGAAAGAAGAATTTAAACTGGACTAAAACTATTTTGTATGCAGGAAGCAAATGCAAAAAGCAAGATGGCCAAGGGAAAAAAGATAAAATTTATTTTCTTCACCTTATTGTTTTTATTTGCCATCATTTTTATTATTGCCGAGGTATTGCTGGCTGTCTTTCATTACCCATCCACCTACACTAAAATGAAAAGCTTTTCGCTTGAGCAGGCAAAATGGTGGACATGCGATTCTACTAACGGCCCAAGGTATGTAGCCAAACAGTTGGGTAAAGCCGATGCAGATTTTTTTAAAAATGAAAAGTGGTATTATAACAGGTTAAGTATTGTTAATAACGAAGGTTATCACGACAGGGATAATTTTACCGAAATTTCTGCTGCAAGTGATTCTTTAAAAGTATTATTTGCTGGCGATAGTTTTACCTGGGGTGCTTCTGCAGATGTGGACAGTTCTTATGTTGATGTATTTGAAAACGAGATTAAAAAAGTTTATCCGGGTTTAGTTTGGAATACAGGTGTGCCGGCAACGGGGACCAACCACGCCCTTTTTACTGTAAAAAAATATCTTCCGCTTCAAAAATCCAATTATGTTGTATTAGGTTTTTACACTGGTAATGATTTTACAGATAATTTATTGCCGTTTGATAATTTGGTATTTAATAACCTGGCATCTTGTTATAACTTATATGATTATGACAAAGATTTTAAGGCATTTAAAATTTCCAAAAGCGAAGCCTTTAAAAAGGCTACAGGCAGTTATCCTGTGGAAGAACTAAATGTATTTCAAAAGGTATTGATACGAAGCAGATTTATTTCTTTCATAAAAGATATGAAAGCCAAAGTAGTAAACAGGTTAAGCGGCAATAAGGCAAGGGTGGAAGAACAGGAATATAAAATGACAAAGCAATACTTACAGGAACTTGATAATTACACAAAAGAAAATAATGCTGAGTTAATTGTTTGTGTTATTCCCGGCGACAATGATTTAAAATCAAAAGATAAAAATTATTTAAACGCTGTTGAAATTTTAAAAGGGCTATCAATAAAGTATATTGAAAACATTGAACAGTTTTATGATAAAGATTATGTTAAAGCTGGCGGAGGGCATTGGATAAATAGCGGACATAGTAAAGCAGGCCATGCATTAAGTAAGTTTTTGTTGCAGGATATAAATGCGAAACAACAAAAAACGTTTAAAAAAAATTAGTATTATAGAATGCTAACCAAGCCAACTATACAGCGTAATATAAACAGCAGGGTTAATTTTAAGCCGAAAGCGCCAGTATTTTCAGTAGATAATCCATTTACCGTTTCTAAAAAAAAACAGAAAAGTCTTAATCTTTTCTGGTATGGTTTTTTGCTGAGTATAATAAGTTATTACTTTTCTACTACTGATGATAAGTATATTGGTGCCGCCCTTTGCCAGGCATTTCAGATATTGGGATACATTATTATGATAGTTGGTGCAACGGAGCTGATGAAATTTAAATTCGATGACAAGTATTTAGAAAATATTTTCAGGGTTTATTTTTTTTACACCTTAACTATTATTGTAAGGGGCGTGGCTTTTGATTTTAATTCTTTAAAAAAATTATTTTTAGATGTTACTTATGGTGTAATACCTTATTTTGTTCCGTTAGTGGTATTACTGCCCCGGAATATAGCGACTTATAAAAAAGCATTTACTATCATTTTAATTTTAGGCGCTTCTTTTATTATTTGCAGTTTAATATTTATTGATATTATACTTGATGAAGACTGGATGAATACACAGAGCCTTGTGTACATGGAAAACCTTTTTGGATTTTTAGCCTTTTCAAGTGGTTTTATATTGCTAACTTATCTTTATCATACTAAACCAAAACTGTTATTTTCATTTCTTGTACTTGCAGTATCACTTTATTTTTTAATTTACCGGGCAAGAAGAGGATCAATGTTTTTGTGTTTAACTACAATTTTAGGTGCCGGAATGGTTTACCTGATTGGCACAAAAAAAAAGGCGCTGATTATTTTTATGGCGGTGATTTTAGTTTTTCTCAGTACGGTTTTTATGTCTGGCATGAAAGTACCCGGAATGTTTGATCATCTTGAAAAAAGAGGCGATGAAGACACAAGATCTGGTGTTGAACAGTATATGTCGGTTAGTATGACATCGAGGGATTGGTTAATTGGTAAGGGGATAAATGGTAATTATTATTGTCCTATTGTGATTAATGTTAACGATCCATCAGGTTACAGAGACGTTATAGAAACCGGTTATTTGCAAATTATTTTAAAAGGGGGCATATTAAGCCTGGGGTTATTGCTTGCTGTACTTATACCGGCACTTTACAGAGGATTGTTTAAATCAATAAATATATTATCTAAAGGGGCAGGGATGTTTATTTTATTATGGATAGTATATTTATATCCAACAATAGGTACAGGGTTTAGTATGCACTTTGTGCTGCTTTGGCTATGTGTTGGTATTTGTTATTCCAAAAAAATTACCGGGATGGATGATATGGAGATAAAGAACGCATTGAATAAACAGAAGGGCTAAAAAGAAGCTGCTTTTAAAATTATGACTATCAAAAATTGTAAAAATGATTTATCCTAAAATTTTAATAGTAGGGCAATCATTCAATAAAAAAAGCGGTGGTGGTGTAACGATTTCTAATTTATTTACAGGGTGGCCAAAAGATAAACTTGCCGTAGCTTCAAACTCAAATTTGTATAATGATTTAGATACATCGGTTTGTGATACCTATTATCAATTGGGATACAATAATAAACTGCACCCTTTTCCATTTAATATTATTTTACCCAAAATAAAATGTGGCATTATACCGATTGTAACCGCAACAGATACCCCGGACAAAGTTGAACCGGTAAAAAGCGGTAATTATAAAATTTTGCACAGGGTATTAACTGCATTGTTGCACTTTTTTGGATTATACAATGTTTTTTATAAATTAAAAATTACACCCGAATTTGCTTTATGGTTAAATGAATATAAGCCCGATGTAATTTACACCCAGTTAGCATCGCTGGAATTGATAAAATTTACGGATGATATTCATGAGGCGCTTAAAAAGCCTGTGGCAATACATATGATGGATGATTGGCCGCTTACAATAAATAAACCGGGTATTTTATACAGGTACTGGCAAAATGTTATTGATAAGGCTTTTAGGAAACTGGTGAATAAATCTACAGTGCTAATGAGTATAGGAGAAGCCATGACTGATGAATATAAACTACGGTATAATAAAAATTTTATACCATTTCATAACCCAATAGATATTAATTACTGGAAACCAAAAGCTGTAAAAGATTATAATATCAAAGATAAATTTATTATACTTTACGCAGGCCGTATTGGTTTTGGTATAGAAAAATCAATTGCAGATATAGCTAATGCGGTAAATGAAATTGCAAAAACTAATAAAAATATTATTTTTGAAATTCAAACAGGCGAACAGGAAGAGTTAAATAAACTGGTGGAGCAAAATGAGTTTGTAAAATGGGTAAAACCAATAGCTTACTCAGCACTTCCTGCAAAATTTTCTACTGTAGATTTATTATTGCTTCCCCAGGATTTTGATGAAAACAGTGTAAAATTTTTAAAATATTCTTTCCCTACCAAAGTAAGCGAATACATGATTTCCGGCACACCTATTTTAGTATATGGCGATGAAAGAACCGGACTTACTAAGTATGCCCTTAAAGATAAATGGGGTTATGTAGTAACAGAAAATAATAATACCGCATTATGTAGAGCAATAACAGAATTGTACAATAATATGGCATTAAGAAGTGAACTGGCAGCAAAAGCACAGCAAATTGCTATTGACAGTGAGGATGCGGTAACAGTAAGGGATAATTTTAGAAAAAGCTTTTTATTTGTATAACCCCACCTGATAATTACAACAATAATATAAAATGAAAAATCGTTATAGCACCACAATATTGTAAATATGAATGCTGGCGAATGTAATATAGTGGTAATGGGGGTTTCGTGTTTTGACGGGATGGCCAGCTCAACCAGGGTTAGAAATCTATTAACCCCACTTTTAGAAAAAAAACTAATTACTGTAGGTAATCTTATTTATCAAAAAGATACAAGAGAAAATATTGGTAAACAGGGGAACCTTAATAACATAAGTTTTAAAGTTATCGGCTTCAGGCTGTCAAATATTTTTTCAGTATTCAGTTTTTTATTTGGTGGACTTTCTTTTTTAAAAAGGTCAAAAAAGGCAGGCTGTAAAAATATTATTTATAATTACAATGCCCCTGATGTTAAGAATATATTTTTTATTTTATATGCCAGGCTTATTGGTTACAAAGTTATTTTTGATATTATAGAAGATAACAGTTTTGAAGCTCATGTTGGGTTTATAAATAAATTCAGAATTAAAACATCTGTGTTTCTTTTAAGGCGCTGCAGGTATTTTGCTGATGGTATGGTAGGTATTTCCGAACATTTGTATCAACTGGTGCAAGTGCTTTCTAAAAATAAAATCCCCTGTTACCTGATTCCTATTACAGTTAATTTAAATTACTTTAAAAATAACAGTACTGCAAAACAAACCGGTAACCTGCAAATATTTTACGGCGGGTCATTCGGTAAAAAAGATGGGTTAGAATATTTAATTAGCGCTTTCGATAAAGTAAGCACAGTGCATACCACTTCAAAATTGATATTTACCGGCCTTGGCCACAAGCAGGATATGGAACGGGTAAACGCACAAATTGCGAAGGCAATTAATAAAGACCGTATTGTTTACAAAGGATTTTTAAGTAATGAAGCTTATTACGAATTATTAAATGATTGTGATATTTTTTGTATGACAAGGGTTAACTCAAAATTTGCTAATGCCGGCTTTCCTTTTAAATTGGGAGAGTTTTTAGCGTCTGGTAAAGCTGTGGTGGCAACAAATGTTGGGGATGTATCCAATTACCTGTTCAATGATGTAAATGCACTGGTAATAACTCCCGATTCGGTTGATGCATTGGTTGATGCATTACTTATACTTATTGAACAGCCTGCTAAAAGGCAGGCTATTGGTATAGAAGCAAGAAAGACTGCAGAACGTTTTTTTGATTCAGAGACTGTGGGAATGAAATTATTATCAATTTTTCAATCTGTATAAAAGGATTTTTAATGAGCGAAAGCAGGATTTTGATTACAGCCCCCAGTTTAGATACAAAGTACAACGTTAGCGGTATATCATCATTAACCAACTTTATAATAAATAATAATAGCAGTCACGTGTATGAGCATTTTGAACTGGGAAAAAGAGACAATGAAAAAAGAAATGCAGGCTGGCTAATTAAAATAATAAAAACAACATTTAGCTGGATGGTTGTTATTGCAGCTAAAAAAAAAATAACACTGGTGCATTTTAATTTTGCCTTAAGTAAACCATCAATTATAAGAGATGCACCGTTGGTGCTGTTTGCAAAATTGTGCAAAAAAAAAATGATCATCCATGTGCATGGTGGCGATTATTTAACCAATACAAAACCACCGGGCTGGATGAAGTTTATTTTAAAGAAAGTTTTTTCCAATAATATACCTGTAATTGTTTTAAGCCCGGTTGAGCAGCAGGCAATAACTGCTGAGTATAACTTAAAAAATGTGAAAGTTTTACCCAACTGTGTTGACTTAAATGATGCAAAAATGTTTAACCGCACAGTAAACAAACAGGAAGTACTTAATATTTTATTTATTGGCCGTATTACTAAAAGCAAGGGAATTGAATATATTTATCAGGCATTAAGCAGCTTAAAAAAAAGAGAGGTCCCTTTTAAATTTTATATAGCAGGCGCAGGACCGGATGAAAAAGCATATGTAGAAAAATTTGAAGCATTGTTGGGCAAAGATTTTGAATTTAAGGGAGTAGTTGCAGGAGTATCAAAAATCAACTTATTTAAAACCTGCGAAATTTTTCTTTTACCTTCTTTGTTTGAAGGGCTTCCAATGTCGTTGTTAGAAAGTATGTCTTTTGGATTAGTGCCCGTTGTTACAGGGGTAGGGTCGATAAAGTATGTTGTAAAAACTGGCGAAAATGGAATACTGGTTGACAGAAACCCGGCTGAGGATATAGATTTAGCAATAGAAAAATTTGTAAACGACAGGATGTTGTTGGAGCAATTAAGTATAAACGCAAGGGATTATATTTTTAAAAATTATAACCCGGAAGAATACCTTATTGAATTAAATAAAATATACGAAGCTGCATAAGCAGTTTAAACAACTGTTGCCAGTATAGAGAAAATAATTTTTAAAATATAAATTAATGTGTGGAATCGCTGGTTTTATTGGGTTTAATAACAACATTGAGTTAGCAGAAAATGCTAATAAAATGCAGCAGCACCGTGGGCCCGATAATCAGGCTGTATGGAGCGATGATTATATTGCACTGGCACATCAAAGGCTTTCGATTATAGATTTAAGTGAAGCCGGTAACCAGCCTTTTCATAAGTACAACCTTACTATAATATTTAATGGCGAAATATATAATTATAAAGAACTGCAGCAAAAGCTGGAAACAGAAAAACAGGTAAAATTTATCAGCTCATCCGATACTGAAGTGGTTCTTGAAATGTATAAACAATACGGAGTGGAGTGCCTTGATTATTTCATCGGCATGTTTGCTTTTGCCATTTATAATAAAGATACCTCAGCGTTTTTTTTAGTAAGGGATCATTTTGGAATAAAGCCTGTTTTTTATACCCAGATAAACGGGGCATTTGCATTTAGTTCCGAATTAAAAACATTAGTGGGCATACCGGGATTTAATAAAAGCATTAACCACAAAGCAATGGTGAGCAGTGTAAATTACCGGTGGGTATCCGGTAACGAAACTATGTTTAACGGGTGCAGCAAATTACCACCGGCACATTACATAATTTATAATATAGAAACAGGGATACAACTTGTACAATATTGGGATTTAAAAGAAGATATAAAATCATCACAAAACGAAAACACACTTGCACAGGATATTGCAAATGCTGTGGAGCAATCTGTAAACCGCCACATGGTAGCCGATGTGCCGGTAAGTAGTTTTTTAAGTGGGGGATTAGATTCTTCTCTTATCTCTGTTATAGCAAAAAAAACAAACACCAAACTATCAACTTTTACAATTGGTACTTCAGATAAAGATCAGAAAGTAGAAAGCATGCCCGATGATGAGAAGTACGCCAAAATACTTGCAGATGCTTTTGAACTTGATCACCATGTTATAAAAATCAGCCCCGATATATTGAAAGATTTTCCTGCAATGGTTAAAACATTAGATGAACCAATTGGGGATCCGGCTGCAATTAATACTTACCTTATTTGTAAAGCAGCAAAAGAAAAAGGGGTAAAGGTTTTATTATCGGGTATGGGTGCCGATGAAATATTTTTTGGCTACAGGCGGCAAAAAGCTACATTAATGGCACTGCGGTTTAATAAACTGCCGGGCTTTATTAAATATGCCGCAATAAAAACAGTGGGTTTACTTCCGGTTAAATTATTTGGCAAAGGATTTAAATTAGGAAGATGGGCAAAACGTTTTGTAGGTTTTGCAAACATGCCCATACACCAGGCCTATATGAGAAGTTATTCTTATTACGACAGTGCAGAACTAAAGGAACTGCTAACTCCTTCTTACTGGAAGGCTATTGATGATATTAATGAGGAACATAAAAAAATATTTGATGCTAAGTTTAAAAACGATTCTGTAAATCAAATTTGCAATACTGATTTAAGCATGTTTATGCTGGGCTTAAATATTACTTATACCGACAGGGCATCAATGGCAGCATCTGTAGAAGTTAGGGTACCCTTTATTGATAAACTGCTTATTACAAAAGCAATGCAGGTGCCGGGTCATTTTAAAATAAAAGATGGGGAATCAAAATACATATTGAAAAAAGCAGCAGAGAAATTTTTACCCAAAAAAATAATTTACAGGCCAAAGGCATCTTTTGGTGCCCCTATCCGTTCGTGGATTTCGGATGATTTAAAAAGCATGGTGGATGAATTACTTTCAAAAGAAAATATAGAAAAAAGGGGATTTTTTAATTTTGAGTTTGTAAAAAAAATTATTGATAACGACCGTAACAGTACAGATGACAATGCTTATCAAATTTACCAATTACTAACACTGGAATTATGGTGCAGGGAATACCTGGATAAAAATCCATAAAAGAAACAGATAAAAGCATCGCAACACAATTTTAAAAAATAAAACCAAGTATCAATTCTTTTCTATTTACAGGTACAAAATAATTATTAAAGCAGGATGAAACAATTAGCACAAAACATAAGAAAAAATTCGTTAACAATAGAAGAATTGCCAGTGCCAGTTTGTAAGGCGGGTGGGGTTTTAGTAAAAACTGTTTACTCCGCCATAAGTGTGGGTACAGAAATAATGAAATTAAAAAATGCGGATCTCAGCTATTTTCAAATGGCTAAGAAAAAGCCCGAGCAGGTAAAAGATGTTTTAAATACACTTACGCAATTGGGGCCTGTGGCAACGTATAGAAAAGTGATGAACAAACTGGATTCTATGTCGCCGCTGGGATATAGTTTGGTAGGTGAAGTAATTGAAGTAGGCAAAGGTGTAGAAAATTTAAAAAAAGGAGATATGGTGGCATGTGGCGGAGCCGGCTATGCCAACCATGCCGAAGTAAATTTTATACCAAAAAATCTTTGTGCAAAAGTACCCGATGGGGTTGAGCTAAAAGATGCTTCGTTTTCTACCATTGCATCGGTAGCAATGCAGGGTTTCAGGCAAACAGAATCTGCCATTGGAGAAAATGTTGCAGTAATTGGTTTAGGGCTATTAGGCCAAATATTGATTCAAATAATAAATGCTAATGGTTGCAGGGCTTTTGGTTTTGATATTTCACAAAGCAAATGCGATCTTGCTATAAGTAACGGTGCCTATTTTGCTCAGGCTGCAACAAAAACCAATTTTGAAGAAGAGATTGGTTCACTTACCAACGGCTTTGGATGCGATGCAGTGATTATAACAACTGGTACACAAAGCAACGATCCTATTATTCTTGCAGGAAAAATTGCAAGAAACAAAGCAAAAATTGTTGATATTGGAATTACAAAAATGGATTTACCATGGGATCTGTATTATCATAAAGAACTGGATTTTAGATTTTCCTGTTCTTACGGTCCGGGAAGATACGACCCCGTGTATGAAGAAAAAGGAATTGATTACCCGGTAGGCCATGTAAGGTGGACAGAGCAACGTAACATGATGTCTATTTTGCAACTTTTAAAAGATGGCAAAATAGATTTTTCAAAACTTATCACCCACCAATTTAGTTTTAATGATTCTGAAAAAGTTTTTTTAGATATTAAAGAAGGCAAAGAAGATTATTTGGGAGTGGTATTAAAGTATGATGCCGATATTGATACAAAAACAAAAAGGGTAAACATTGCTACTAAAGCAATAACAAAATCGGGTAAGGCAAATATTGGTGTAATTGGTGCAGGAAATTATGCCAGCACAATGCTGATGCCGTTTTTAAAAGAAGAAGCCAACTTAATTGGCATTGCTACTGCTACAGGTATAAATGCAAAAGATAAAGCCCAAAAATTTGGTTTTAAATATGCCACTACCGATTACCAGGAGATGCTTTCTGATGCTGAAATAAATACTGTGGTTATTGCAACACGCCATAACCAGCACGCCAGAATGGTAATTGATTCATTAGATAAAGACAAAAATGTTTATGTAGAAAAACCTTTGGCAATATCAGTTGCAGAATTGAAGGCAATAGCAAAAAGTTATCTGGCTAAAGAAAAATTGCTGATGGTTGGTTATAACAGGCGCTACGCTTCATCTGTTCAATATCTTAAAAAGCAATTGAAAAACAATATTGCCTACTCTGTTTATTACCAGGTAAACGCAGGTTTTATACCAATGGATAAATGGTACCAGTCGCCGGAGCAGGGCGGCAGAATAATTGGTGAGGTAAGTCATTTTATTGATACAGTGCAATATTTACTGGATGCGGATCCTGTAGAAGTTTTCGCAACCTCAACAGCTGCTGGCGGAATGCCCGAGCAGGACAATACATTTATTACCATTAAATTCAGCAACGGTTCAAGTTGTGTTATTGCTTACCTGGCAGATGGCGATAAAAAGTATTCAAAAGAAAAAATTCTTATTACCGGGTACAGAACAAATATTGAGTTCGACAATTTTAAAACGGTAACTGTTTTTAAAGATGGGGGATCATCTAAAAAACAATTTTTTATGATTGATAAAGGACAAAAAGAAGAAATGTCGGTGTTAGCAAAAGCAATCAAAACAGCAACAGCTCCTATACCTTTTAATGCGCTTCTGTTAAATACATACGCTGCAATTTTAGCTGTAGAAAGTATTCAAACAAAAAGAAATTGTACAGTATCAATAGAAGACCTGATAAATGAGTAATTTCTACATAAACAGACTTAAAACTTTTTCCATTGCTGAATTCCCTTACAGGATAAAGCAAATGATAGTAAAGCAACTGGAGCAAAAATTTTATCAAAATAAAATTTCACCTCCTTTGCCTTTAGTGCCATTGCAAAGGATATTGCAACCGGGTTTTGATAAAGTGCTGCATCATACTAATGAGGTAAATATTTTTGGAAAGAAGTTTAATTATGAAAATATGCAGCCAGCAGACTGGCACAAAGATATTTTTTCCGGAAAAAGTTTTCCTTTGTCATTTTCAAAAAAAATAAGCATCAGAAAAGATGCTGATCTTTCGGCAAAATGTGTTTGGGAAATAAACCGCCTGCAGTTTTTAATGCAAATAGCAATTAAGTATCAGCAAACAAATGATGCAGTAGAACTTAACCGCTTTATAGAAATTATTAGATCGTGGAAAAAAAGTAACCCCTACCTGTCAGGCGTAAACTGGTACAGTAATATAGAAGTAAACCTGCGCTTGATAAACTGGTTTCTTTGCTGGGAAGTAATCAATGCCGATGAACTTGTTACAAAAAATGATGCGTTTAAATCATTTGTTACCGATGATTGGTTGCCATTGATACATCAGCATTGTGTATATTCTTATAAAAATCCTTCTAAATATTCTTCTGCAAACAACCATTTAATTTCGGAGTATGCTGGCCTGTTTATTGCTTCGGTAAAATGGTCTTTTAAAGAATCAGGAAAATGGATCAACTATTCACAAAAAGGTCTCGAAGCTGAAATTATTAATCAGCATTCTAAAAATGGGGTAAATAAAGAAGAGGCAGCAGAATATATTCAGTTTATCACCGATTTTTTTCTGCTTGCATACATTGCCGGCGAAAATTCAAACCACCCTTTTTCAAAACAGTATAAAGAGCAGCTGCATCAAATATTTAATTATATCTGCAGTTTTCTCGATTGCAAAGGAAATTTCCCCAAGTACGGCGATGAAGATGATGGTAAATGTTTTATTGTTGATCCGGAAGAAAGTTTTAATAATTTTAAATCCATACTAACTTCGGGAGCTATCATTTTTAATGATCCTGTTCTTAAATCAAAATCAAACGGATTCGATATAAAGAACCAGCTTTTATTTGGGGAAAAAGGCAGAGAAATATACGATTCAGTTAAGG
>NZ_JANMUN010000259.1:0-5137 GCF_031391665.1 Ferruginibacter sp. | reverse complement strand
GAATTACCTGTTCCTGTATTTCTGCTTCCGGATGTATTATTGACTACTGCAAAATTTCCTACAGCAGTATTCTCATTTCCTGTGTTGTTGTTAAACATGGCATTAATGCCCATAGCAGTATTAGAACTACCGGTTGTGTTTGCAAAAAGAGCGCCTGTGCCATTAGATGTATTATAAGCGCCGGTTGTATTGCTTCTTAGTGCATTTGCGCCCGTTGCCGTATTAAAAAAACCTGTTGTATTTGCAAATAAAGCTTTGGAGCCTAATGCTGAATTGCCTGTTCCTTCGGCAGCATTCGTTGCACCCACTCCATTGTTATATAAAGCACTGTCGCCAACAGCTACGAGGTTGCTGCGGTTGCCGGTATTAAATAATGCATGTGTACCCACCGCAACATTGGAAAATCCGGTTTGATTATTGTAAAGCGAAACATAACCCATCCCGGTATTTGTATTGCCGTTACTATTATTAACCAAACTGCCCGAACCAAATGCACTGTTTGAAAGGCCGCTAGTATTGTTAGCCAATGCTGCATTTCCAAAAGCGCTGTTTTCATTACCGGAAATATTACCAAACAGGGAATTAAATCCTGTACTGGTATTTAATATGCCGGTGTTGTTAAATCGCAATGATCCCGTTCCGGAAGCAGTATTCTGAAACCCTGTAGTATTTGAAAAAAGGGCATTCGAGCCGTTTGCCGTGTTAAAATAACCGGTTGTATTAGTAAACAGCGCCTTTGAACCTATGGCCGTATTGGCTATTCCATGAGCTGCCAAAGTAGCACCGGTTCCATTATTAAAAAGTGCAGAATCACCAACAGCCACCAGGTTGCTGCGGTTACCAGTGTTGAAAAGGGCACCGGTACCCACTGCAATGTTTGAATAACCGGTTGTATTAAAATATAAAGACGTAAAACCTATCCCAACATTGCTGCTGCCTGTAGTATTATACCGCATTGCATCACTTCCTATCGCATTATTCTGACCGCCGGTAGTATTCAGGTACATTGCTAATTGCCCTAATGCAGTATTTTGGCTTCCGGAGGTATTAGTATTTAGACTATAAACTCCCGATGCAGTATTGAATGATCCTGAATTATTAAATTGTAAAGCACCCCATCCGAGGCCTGTATTATTTTCACCAGTCTTATTTCCTGAAAGAGATTTATAACCAATTGCTGTATTAGCAGAACCCGTTGTGGAGGAGTCTAACGTTCTAAAACCGAATGAAGTATTATTTGTAAGCGTATCAATATAACCTGAACGTACGTTATTTACTCTAATGATAAATGGTTTTGTATTCAGTGTTCCGATAAAATTAGTTGCAGAATCAATTCCTGAATTACCTGTTAAGCTCCATCCGCTTGAGGCAACAATAGTTTGCCAGTTGGGTACAGCGGCTGTCCCCATATTTACCATCAATTGATTTTTTGAAGTATCCAATACCAATAATCCTTTTGCAGGATTTACAATTGCATTTAGTGCTGCCGAATTCATACGGGGTATAAGAAGGCCTTTTGTACCACTTTTAATATCGAGCATAGCACTGTTATCCGGCACACTGGCATCGTTGTTTACAGCAACATTTTGAGCCTGGGTTTTAATTGTTGCAATTATTACCAGCAGTAAAATTATTTTTTTCATTTTTATTTATTTTTTAAAGATTTTAAATTGAGCCAATACGCAAGTCTCCTTCTCTGGCTGCTACTTTCATATAATCCGTGTTTAATTTTCTTTGCTGTAAAAATGAAAATTTAAACCCATTTTAACCATCCTGTAAAAACAGGAGATTTTAAATTCATAAAAAATCATGGAAAAAGGGGAGGCACTTTAAAAATGATTTTGGGTTTATTTGTATAATGGAAGTAATGTTCTATTTTACTGTATGAGAAAAATTATATTGTTCATACTATATATTATTCCGCTGGGTGCATTTTCACAAACAAATGTTTTCGACAGCATACGCAACCTGATAAAAACAGAAAAGAATGATACAGAATACGTACGCCTGCTGGTGCAGCTGGGCAATAAAATAAAATATAAAGACACTATTGAAGCCTGGCAATGTCAAAAAAAAATCGACTCCATTTCCATAGTAAAAAACAATGATTTTTTTAAAGCACAGGCTTTTTTTTTAGCTGCTACAATACAGCTCGCCAATCAAACACTTCCTTCTATTGACAATTATGAGAAGGCGATAAAAATATTTTCAAAATACCCGGATAATTTACGATCGAGAGTATCGATGGGTACAAGCTATATTAATTTAGGATTGCTGCATGCTAACAATGCCGATTACGAAACTGCTACATTTTATTATCTTAAGGCAGAAGAAATTTATCTTAAAGACAATCCGAACAATAGTGATTTAGGAGTTTTATACAGTAATCTTTCAATTGCTTATGCCACTATTAATAAATTTGATGAAGGCATTAAATACAGCAAAAAGGGCTTAGACTTTGCAAGAAAAAATAATGATAAAGCAAATCTGCTCAATGCCTGGTATGCTTATGGTGGCAATTTGGTTAATGCAAAAAGAGATGCTGAAAAAGGTTTACTGATACTGGACTCTGCAAAGCAAATTGCCCTGGAAATGGGCAACGAGAACATGATATACTCCTGCGATTTTATGAGTGCCATGTATTACTATAACACTAAGCAGTACCAGAAAGCTATAGCGTATTATACACTGTGTTTGAATTTTGCAAGAAAATATAATTTTACTGCAGGCATTGGCAATAATTTTTTAAATATTTCAGCTAACGAAGCGGAATTAAAAAAACCAAAGCTTGCTGCGGCACATTTAGATTCATCTGCAAAATATCTCGACTACTCAATAATCTCTACCTCAAAACAAATGTATTTTGAAAATTATGCTGAAGTTTATAAACAGCTCGGCGATTTTACTAAAGCATTTGCTTATAAAGATTCTGTAGCAGTAATTAAAGATTCGTTGTACCAGGCAGATAACATCAGGCAAATGGAATTTCGCCAGGCAAGGTATAATTATGAAAAAAAACAAAACGAAGTAGCACAATTAGAAGCCGATAAAAAAATACAGCAGCTTGCCATCAAACAAAAAAATACCCTTAACTATTTTTTAATTGCAGGGGCTTTTACTTTATTAATACTCTCATTACTAAGCTACCGTGCTTACAAACAAAAACAAAAATTACAACAGCAACGCATTAATGATTTAGAAACACAACAACAATTAACAGCAACCGAAGCTGTACTTAAAGGCGAAGAACAGGAACGTACCAGATTAGCAAAAGATTTACACGATGGCCTTGGGGGAATGTTATCGGGAATAAAATATTCATTTAATACTATGAAAGGGAATTTAATTATGACGCCTGAAAATACACAGGCTTTTGAACGCAGTATGGATATGCTGGACAGCTCTATAAAAGAAATGCGCCGTGTGGCACACAACATGATGCCCGAAGCGCTGGTAAAATTTGGACTGGATACTGCATTAAAAGATTTTTGCAACGATATAAATAATTCAGGTGCATTGCAGGTATCTTATCAATCTATTGGATTGCAAAATTTAGTGATAGATCAAACTACTGCCATTACCATTTACCGCATTGTGCAGGAGTTAATTAATAATACCATGAAACATGCGGCGGCAAAAAACGCCATTGTGCAGGTAAGTAAAATAAATAATGATATTAATATTACTGTAGAAGATGATGGAAAAGGATTTAACCCTGTAATTTTACAGCAGGTTAAAGGAATTGGATGGAGTAATATACAAAGCCGTGTTGAATATTTAAAAGGTAAATTAGATGTTCAATCAGAACCGGGCAAAGGAACATCAGTTCAAATTGAATTAAATATATAGATGGCCATAAAAGTTTTTATAGTTGATGATCACTATATGGTGATAGAAGGTATTCATTCATTATTACAAAATGAAAAGAATATTGAGTGGATGGGGCATGCCACCAATGCTGCATCCTGTATTGCTTTTTTACAGCAACAAACACCCGATGTAATTTTAATGGATATTAATTTACCCGATAAAAGCGGTATTGATTTATGCAAAGAAGTAAAAGAAAAATTTCCTGGTATTTTTATTTTGGGATTAAGCACTTTTAACCAGCAAAGTTTTATAGAAAAAATGATTGGCAGTGGTGCTTCTGGTTATGTGCTTAAAAATGCAACGCAGGAAGAGTTAATTGAAGGTATTGAAACCGTAATAAAAGGAAAACAGTTTTTAAGTTTTGATGCTGCGCTTGCTTTACGCAAACCTGATACCAATAATAATGCACCAGTAATAACCAGGAGAGAAAAAGAGGTACTGGAGTTAATTGCCGATGGCATGACCAATAATGAAATTGCACAAAAACTTTTTATCAGCACTACAACCGTAGATACACACCGTAAAAATTTGCTGGCAAAGTTTGAAGCAAAAAATATTGCCTCGCTGATAAAAGTGGCAGTACAACAGCACATGATATAAAGCAGGCTGGTTAAATATTTTTTTCGGCACAGGGTATTTCCATTAATACAGAAGTGCCTTCCGATGCAGTGGTACGGTAATCCATTTTACCTTTCAGTATTTTTATCCTGCTTTCAATATTTTTTAACCCCATACCTTTTTTATTAAGCTCATCATCAATTTCAAAGCCTTTGCCATCATCCTCCACTGTTATATAAAGCCGGTGATGATTATAACTTATTTGCACAATAGCATTTGATGCACCCGAATGTTTAATGATATTTTGCAACAGTTCCTGTACAATTCTAAACGAATGAAAAGCCTGCTCTTCTGTTAGCAGCATTTTTTGGGTATCCAGTGCTTTAAAAGAAATGCTGAGTATACCGGGGCTTGTAATATTATTACAATAATCTCTCAGCGAATTTTCTAACCCATAGAGCAACAAACCATCCGGCGAAATACTGTGAGAAATATTACGCAGTTCTTTTATGGTATCATTTAGTTTATCAATGTTGCTGTTAAATTTATTGTCCAGGTTGTTATCCATGGTAACCTGGTTTTTTAAAGCAGCAAAAGAATGCTTAATACCGCTCAGCATACTGCCCAACCCGTCATGCAGTTCTCTTGCCATTCTTGTACGTTCCTGCTCAATGGCATACTGTTTTTCTAATTCAGATTTTTGTCTTTC
>NZ_JANMUN010000135.1:0-6975 GCF_031391665.1 Ferruginibacter sp. | reverse complement strand
AATAAAGTTTTCAGGTGCATCAACATCAAAATCGTCAGGCAACCCATCCCCTTCACTAATTTCACTAAAGAGAATACTAAATTCAATCAAACTGGTATCTAAATCAATATAGCCGCAAATAAAATCAATGAAATATTGTATTGCTTCATGACTATTAAAGTTATTGTACTTAAACTTATAATTAACCGGAATTAAATATTCCCTGTTTTTAATAAATTCTTTACCTAACTTTTCTTCAAACCAAACAAAAGTTTTTTCAACCCATTCCTTATCATAATTATCTATGGGACATTCGGGTGTAGAATACAACATATTAATGCTATTTTTTAATTACTTAGCTCACCCCGCTCACCACCATCTCCTTATTAATCTTTAACACCAGACCCTGCAACACTTTCCCCGGCCCTACTTCAGTAAAATGTGTTGCCCCATCTGCAATCATGGCCTGCACACTCTGCGTCCACCTAACGGCGCCGGTGAGCTGAGCAATTAAATTATTTTTTATTGTTGCAGCATCGGTAACTGCTTTAGCTACTACATTTTGATAAACCGGGCAGGTTGGAATTTTAAATTCAGTTGCATTAATAGCTTCTGCCAGTTCTTCTTTTGCAGGCAGCATTAACGGGCTGTGAAAAGCACCGCCAACTGGTAATATCAATGCCCGTTTTGCACCTGCGGCTTTCATCAGGTCGCAAGCCATTTCTATTCCTTTAATGCTTCCACTAATTACCAGCTGGCCCGGGCAATTATAATTTGCCGGCACAACAATCTCTTCGGTATCCATGTGTACTTTAGTGCAAATTTCTTCTACCTTTTCGTCGGCCAAAGCCAACACTGCGGCCATGGTAGAAGGATTTAATTCGCAGGCTTTTTGCATAGCTTTTGCCCTTATCGAAACTAATTTTAAAGCATCTTCAAAACTTAATGTATTGTTGGCTACCAATGCAGAAAATTCGCCTAACGAATGTCCCGCCACCATATCGGGTTGTATGTTCTGCAAAGTTTTATACCCAATAACAGAATGTAAAAAAACTACCGGTTGTGTTACGTTGGTTTGTTTTAAATCTTCCTCACTGCCGTTGAACATGATGTCTGAAATGCTGAATCCTAATATTTCATTGGCCTGTTCAAACAATTCTTTTGCAAGAGAATTAATATCATATAAATTTTTCCCCATCCCGGAAAATTGCGAACCCTGTCCTGGAAATACATAAACATGTGCCATAAATCAATCTGTTTTGTCAAAAATAAATTTTAAATTTGAAGAATAAAATTATTATGAGTTTACCTGATCAAATATTTAAGCCCGAAAGATACACCTATCAGGATTATTTACTTTGGAAAGGCGATTGGGAATTAGTAAATGGTTACCCATACGCAATGGCACCATCCCCTAACAGAAACCATCAATGGTTTTCCAGTAAATTTATACAGAAAGCAGGTAATGAATTAGACAAAATTAATTCAAATTGCAAGTGTCAGGTGTACAGCGAGCTGGACTGGGTTATTGATGATGACTCCGTAGTAAGGCCAGATTGTATGATTGTATGCGGGAATTTTAAAGAGGATTTTTTAACTTTTGCGCCAGTTCTAATTGTAGAAATTTCATCCCGTTCCACAAAACTAAGAGATAGAAATACAAAGTTTAATCTTTATGAAATGAAAGGTGTGAAGTATTATATAATTTCTAATACAGAAACCAAAACTATTGAAGTGTTTGAATTAATTTCAGGAAAATATATTGCTAAAGTAAATACAAATTTCCAGTTTACTCAAGACTGTCAAATTGATTTTGATGTTTACTCTATATGGCAATTAATGTAATTTCGCACTTATCAATTTCACAAACTCACTCCTGGTTTCATTTTTTTCAAACTCTCCCCAAAAAGCCGAAGTGGTAGTTACAGAATTTTGTTTTTGTACACCTCTCATCATCATACACAAATGCGATGCTTCAATTACAACTGCTACACCTAATGGATCTAAAGTTTCTTTTATAGAATTTAATATCTGGTGCGTTAATCTTTCCTGCACCTGCAAACGACGGCTGAAAACATCCACCACCCTTGCAATTTTACTAAGCCCGGTAATAAAACCATTGGGAATATAAGCTACGTGAGCTTTACCATAAAACGGCAGCATGTGGTGCTCACACATACTGTAGAGTTCAATATCTTTTACAATAATCATTTCACTTACGTCTTCATGAAATTTTGCTGAATTCAAAATGGCATTGGCATCAATCTGGTAACCCTGTGTAAGAAACTGCATTGCTTTTGCAACACGTTCTGGTGTTTTTTGTAAGCCTTCTCTTTCTGAATCTTCGCCTAATAATTCAATGCTTTCTTTATAAGTTTTTATAAGTCCCTGAGTTACTTTTTCATCGTAGTGCTCTCCTTTTGAATATGCCATTGTAAACTTTTGTTTTTAAAAAAATAAGCGGTTATTTTATTCCTCATTGCCTATACCGGGTATTCCACAAAATTTCTTTCTGTTTCGTACAATCGTATTTGCAGATCAAATTTCATATCTATCTTCTCTCTTAAAATTGTATAAATTACAATTGCAATGTTTTCGGCGCTGGGGTTAAGATTTTTAAATTCGGCAGTGTCTTCATTTAAATTTTTATGATCAAATCTTTCCAGCACATTTTCGTTAATTAAATCGCTGAGCAATTTCATATCATATACATAACCAGTTGCTTCATCGGGCACACCAGTTACTTTTACAATTAACTCGTAATTATGCCCATGAAAATGCGGATTGTTGCATTTACCAAAAACCTTTGTATTGGTAGCTTCATCCCATAAAGGATTATTAAGCCGGTGGGCCGCGTTAAAATGTTCTTTACGGTAAACGGCTACTTTATTATTCATACCATTGTATAACACACATCAATCATTATTGTTAAAAAATATCATCAACAAGCGTACTGAAAAATTGTGTGGAATAATTCAGAACATTTTTTGCCGAAGGTTATAACAGAAGTCTGCTGTTCAAACACATCAACTATCGAAAGTTAATTACAAATAAAGTTAGCAATTGTTCGCAGTAAAGTAAAAATTAATTTCCGTAATACTCAACAAATATCCTTGGTGTTTCGTACAGTTTAAGGCAATGCAGTTGTACGCCCTGTGGAAGATGCGGCACAAGCTGGTTCCAGATAGCAATTACTAAATTTTCTATAGAACATATTTTACCTGCCATAAAATCTACATCTACATTTAAATTTTTATGATCCAATTTATCAATAATATGCTCTTTTACAATTACACTCAGCCTTTTAACATCATACACAAAACCAGTTTCGGCATTGGGTTCCCCTTTTAAGGTTACATACAGCTCAAAGTTGTGCCCATGCCAGTTTTCGTTAGCGCATTTACCAAACACTTCCTCATTCTTTTCCCTGCTCCATTGGGGGTTAAAAAGTTTATGGGCAGCATTAAAATGTTCTATACGGGTGATGTAAACCATTCTTATTTCACAAATTTTGGCAAAGGTACTTCCTAAATACTGAAATATGAAGTGGAAATACGAATTTTGAGGTATGCAAATTTTACTGGTTGCGGCTACAGCTTTCGAAATTGAGCTTTTTATAAATATTTATCCTAAGGTAGATATTTTAATTACCGGTGTGGGAGTTCCTTCCACCCTATATCATTTGCAAAAAAGATTACACCAGGTAGATTACGATTTTGTAATTCAGGCTGGCATTGCAGGTTCATTTTCAAATGATATACACTTAGGCAAAACAGTTTTAGTAAAGCAGGATACATTTGCCGATTTAGGGGCAGAAGAAAAAAGAATATTTACTCATTGCTTTACATCAGGCTTAATAAATGCCCACGAATTTCCTTTTGCAGATGGCTGGCTGATTAACACCTCGGAAGGCTTACTTAAAAATGCCGAATTAAAATGGGTGAAAGCTGTAACTATAAATAAAGTAAGCGATAGTTTTTTACAAAAATTACAACTGTCCGATGCCTTTCATCCGCAAATTGAAAGCATGGAAGGTGCCGCATTGCATTATGTTTGTTTGCAGGAAGAAATTCCGTTTGTGCAAATACGTTCCATAAGTAATTATGTGGGAGAAAGAGATAAAGCAAAATGGAAAATGAAAGAAGCTATCGAAAATTTAAATGCTGAACTAACGGCACTGATTAACCAATTAACCAATTAACGTGAAACTGACGCTTGGATTTTCGCCCTGCCCCAACGATACCTTTATTTTTGATGCACTGGTAAATAACAAAATAGATACTGAAGGTATTGAGTTTGATGTAAAATTAGAAGATGTGCAAACCCTTAACCAATGGGCAATTGAAGGCAAACTGGATATAACCAAATTAAGTTACGGAGTATTACCATCGGCATTAGATAAATATATTGTTTTAAACAGTGGCAGCGCTTTGGGCAAAGGGGTTGGACCGTTACTAATTAGCCCCCTCCGCCCCCTGCCCTTCGACTACGCTCAGGATGAGGGGGAACTATTCGAAGATAAAAGCGAAGTTGAAAACGCTTTCATTGCAATACCTGGAGAAAACACAACAGCACATTTACTTTTTTCTTTAGCATATCCCAAGGCAAAAAATAAAATATTTTTAAGGTACGACGAAATTGAAAATTTTGTTTTAGCCAATATAGGCTTAGGCGTTATTATACACGAAAATCGTTTTACTTACGAACAAAAAGGGCTAAAAAAAATAATTGATTTAGGAGATTACTGGGAGAAAGAAACTGCTCATCCTATTCCGTTGGGTGGCATTGTAATAAAAAGAAATATTGATACAAGTGTGCAGCAACAAATTGATAAGCTAATTAAAAATAGTATTGAATACGCTTACACCAATTATCCAGAACTGAATGATTACATAAGAATGCATTCGCAGGAAATGAGCGAAGCTGTAATGCGCAAACATATTGATCTGTATGTAAATAATTATTCAATTAATTTAGGAGAAGAAGGAAAAGCTGCAATAATAAAATTACTGGATGTTTATCAAACTATAAACCCGGAAGAATATTTTTCAACAAATAATATCTTTGTAAAATCCATTTTATAGGCAAGATTTAAAGAGCATCTTTTTTTAATGCCCTGGCATAAACTTCCAAACAACGTTTTCTTGCAAACTCATGCTCCACTATTGGTTTTGGATAAGTAAATTCCTGAAATTCCGGCACCCATTTTTTTATATAATTTAATTGCGAATCAAATTTTTGTGTTTGCAAATAAGGATTAAAAATTCTAAAGTAAGGCGCAGCATCGCAACCGCTGCCTGCAGCCCATTGCCAGCCACCATTGTTAGCGGCCAGGTCAAAGTCTAACAATTTTTCGGCAAAGTAGGCTTCACCCAAACGCCAGTCTAATAATAAATGTTTGCATAAAAAAGATGCCACAATCATACGCACCCTGTTATGCATAAAACCAGTTGCATTTAATTCTCTCATGCCAGCATCTACAATCGGATACCCGGTTTGCCCGTTGCACCATTTTTCATATTCACCGGTATCATTGCGCCATTCAATGGTGTCGTACTGGGGCTTAAATGCTTTTCCTTTTCCCACTTGCGGAAAATGCCAGAGTATCATGTGATAAAAATCACGCCATATCAATTCGTTTAAATACGTCTCTGATAAATTTTTACTTTTTGCTGCAAGCGCTCTTATGCTTATTGTACCAAAACGTAAATGCACCCCTAATTTAGAAGTGCCTTTTATCGCTGGAAAATTTCTTTGCTGCTGGTATTTAATAACTAACTCTTCATCCAAATTTTTTGCAGGAAATGGCTTATCCACAGCTTCAAATCCAATTGCTTTTAAAGATGGTATTGCAACAGCATCTTGCTTATAAAAATTATTAAAATATTTTTCGGTGGGATATTTTTTTAAATGAAAATCAGTTAACACCGCTTTCCATTTGCGGCTGTAAGGTGTAAACACGGTGTAAGGTTTACCATCATCTTTCAGTACTTCATCCTTTTCCAATATTACCTGGTCCTTATAAGTTTTAAAAGAAACGTTTTTACTTTTCAGTAAATCAGTAATTATCTTTTCTCTTTCCAATGCATAAGGTTCGTAATCATGATTGGTAAAAACATTTTCAATTGTATATTTTGCAAGTAGTATTTTATAAACGTCTGCAGGCGTGCCATAATACACTTCCAGCGATGAACCTATTTTAATCAACTGCGTTTGCATTTCTTCTAAAGCTGCATGTATAAATTCTACACGCCTATCTGCTTTATTCTCTAGCTTAACTAAAATATTTTTATCAAAAATAAAAATCGGCACAACAGGTGTATTGCTTTTTAATGCATGGTAAAGCCCGGCATTATCCGTAAGACGCAAATCTCTTCTAAACCAAAATATATTTACAGTTTGCATAATTTTAAAACAAATATTTTAAGTGTTGCCGGTAGTAATACCAATTAGACATTGAAAGAATACTGTCAGCCTGAGCTTGTCGAAACATAGACAAAATGCGGCTATATAAAAAGTAATTTGTATACACCTACTAACTTAAATAATTATTAAACAATTGAATTACAAAATGGTTGGCGCAACAGCGGTATAAATTTTTTGAGTGAGGATATTGCCAAAAGTTTTATCATTAACACTTTTTACCCAGCGTAAATTATAAATAGAATTAGTTAAAAAAACTTCATCCGCATTTAAAAGTTCATCGACAGTTATTTCCTTTTCAATGCAGGTAAAACCTGTTGCAGCTAATTGATCGATCATAAACTTTCTCATAACACCTGCGACGCAACCTTCGGTTAATGCTGGGGTATAAACCACTTCGTCTTTAATAAAAAAAATATTTGCAATAGTGGTATCGCAAATCCTTCCAAAATTATTTATTACAACCGCATCGTTCCATTTTTGTTTTTTTGCCTGCAGCGCTGCCATTACATACGGCAGGTAATTATTGTGCTTAAGGTTGCTGAGTATATCGCAGCTTTTTTTCACGTCCGC
>NZ_JANMUN010000124.1:0-6580 GCF_031391665.1 Ferruginibacter sp. | reverse complement strand
GATAAATAACCGAAAACTGCTGCAGCATATTCAAAGTGCAATGTTTTCCATTCATTACTTATTGCAGGTACAAAAGCGGCATCCTGTACCTGTTTTTCATTTACATCTTTAAAGTAACCGCCAAATAAAAGGCTGTCTGTTTTATTAATTATCCTAACTGTTCTTATCTGCACCTGCAAATCGGGCAATGTTGTTTTATACTTTTGATAATTAATGTGAAAGAACCCTTTTTCTCCCCCTAAAAAAATATTATTTTCATCAACAGGATAAATAAATTCAAAACCACTAAGCATTTTATTATTTAATTCGGGCAGGTAAATAATAGCAGGCTCTTTACCGGATAAATCAACAACACCCAATGTTTTTTCATGAATAAACCAAATGTTGCCCGATACATCTTCTTTTAAATAACGGATACTTTGGTTGCCTAAAATTTTATTATAAAATGGCGATGGTTCAAAAATATCTTTCGCTTGGTTGTAAATAAACACTCCTTTTACTGTGGCCACTACCACTTTGTTTTTTATTTTATATACGTGGTTGTCCAGTATTGATGGCAATCCTTTTTTATCAGTGTAATGGACAGTGCTATAAATGCCATCATTATTTTTACTGGTTTTAAAAACACCATGATAAGGATGTGATACCCAAATATTATTATCCTTGTCTATTGCAACAAATCTTGAAGATTCGTTAAAGCCGAGTACCTGGCCTGTTAAAGTAAAGTTGCCTGCATTGTAATCAAAAAAGAAAAGCCCCTTATAATTACCACTAACTATTTTTGCTGTTGATATTGTACCCGGCATAGGTACAAAATTCCAGAAACCCGGATTTTGAGAAATGGGCTGTGCAGTATTATCTTTTATTACAAACGCCCCTTCGTGATTGCCCAGCAGTAACTGGTTGTTAATTTCGGCTAAGCCCCAGGTTTGTGCTTTACCATTATTTACAGATAAAAAATTTCCTTTACTAAAACTAAGGTCTTGTATTGGCTGCAATGCAACACTGTACAAACCATTACTGGTACCTGCATACAAACTGTTATTATGTATAATTGCAGTATATCCCGAGCCATTTTGTAAAACAGGATTAATTTGTTTTATAGCGCTGTTATAAGCAATCATATCAATACCATTATCTAAGCCCAGCCATAAATTGCTTTGCCTGTCTAAAAAAATACTCAGTACATTATTATTTTGCAAACCTTCTTTGCCGGAAAAACTTTGAATAATATTTCCTCTTGTATCAATAATATATACACCGCTGTTATTGGTTGCTAAAGCAATCCATTCAGCATTTACAGGCGTGGCTGCATATATTCTTTCGTTTTCAAACAGCTGGTTGTTGGCAGATGGTAATTTTGAAATGCCTGTATTATCAAAAACATATATTCCGTTTTTTAAAGTGGTAATTAAAGCACTGTACTTTTGAACCGGTAATATGCTTGTGATTGGATCGTTGTTTTTAAGTTCGTTTTTTAAAAGTAAAGGTGCCCAGGTGTCGTTTTCTAAAATCATTAAGCCGGCTGAATAATCCTGTGCATATAATTTTCCGTTGCTCTGTCCCAAATAAGCCCATTCAGCAGGTGCATTATATACAGTTGGAGCTTCATTATCAAACTTAAAAATCTTGTTGGTAGAGCGAAAAAATATATGCTTGTTAAAAGATACGATATCCCAAACATCGCCAAAGGTTTTGTCTTTAGCTGGTATAAATTGGGTTAAAGAATGGTATTGTAACTGTCCGTTTTTAGCCGGGGTAAAATAACCCAGCTCATCCTGCCCGCCCACATAAATTTTATTATCCGGGGCAATTTCTACTGAGCGTACAATGGTTTTGTTAGGTAAAGAATAAAGGTTCCATTTTCTTCCCTCATAAGTAAGCAGCCCTTCGTTGTTGGCTGCATAAATAACACCATTCTTATCCTGCTTAATATCCCAATTTTGCAGCCCTGCACTGTAAGTTTGTTTGGAGTAATTAATTACATCTGGCAGCCCAATGGTATTTTGGCCGCACAAATTAAGAGGTATAAATATTAGCAGTAGCAGTTTTTTCATTTCTGCAATTAGTAATTGTATAGTGAAGGTATACAAAATTGATTGATGTAGTAATGATGTAGTATAAATAGCCTTAAAACCAATCATTTATCTTTTATGATGTAGTAATGTTGTGGCTGTTTATTTTTTATTTGTAGGGTGTAAGTATATTTTTACAATCTAACTATTACATTACCAAAAACGATTGCTATTATGAAATTTAAACTCACATTATTGTGTTTTGGCATTATTTGCTGCTGTCTTTTTCAGCAGGCCACAGCACAAACCATTTCCGTTTCTGGAAAGGTTAAAAACAAAACAACAGGAGAAGCATTAGTCAGTGCAACAGTTTCTGTTCAGGGTACCACCTCATCTGCGGTTACCGATGCAACCGGAGCATTTACTATCGCTGCACAAAAAGGCGCCACCCTTATTATTTCTTATGCCGGAATGGAGGCAGTGAGGTATAAGGTGAACAATGCCGGACCTATCGACATTCAAATGGAAGAGTCTTCCTCTAATAATTTGAATGAAGTAGTGGTGGTAGGATATGGTACTCAAAAATTAACCAAAGTTTCTGGCGCTATTTCAACAGTAAAAGCTGCTGATATAGAAAAGTTGAAACCCGTAAGAGCAGAAGAAGCTTTGCAGGGCAGGGCTTCGGGTGTAACAGTAATATCTCCGGGTTCGCCAGGGGCAAAACCTACAGTTTTGATAAGGGGTATTCCTTCTTTTTCGGGAACGGATCCTGTAGTTATTATTGATGGCGTACCGCAAACACTTACCGATTTTAATTCTATTAATGCCGCAGATATTGAATCTATAAATGTACTGAAAGATGCCGCTACAACTGCCATTTATGGTGTAAAAGGTGGTAATGGTGTTATAGTTGTTACAACAAAAACTGGCAGAAAAAATCAAAAAACTGAAATAACCGTAAGCAGTAATTATGGTATGCAAGAAGTGATGAATACCATTGGGGTGTTAAATGCTTCTGAATACGCAGGTATAATTAACGAAGGCAGTACAGTTGCAGGCGGGAATGTTATTTTTCAGGACCTGTCGAAAATTGGTGTGGGTACCAACTGGCAAAACGAAATTTTTAAAACTGCTGCAATGCAATCGCATAATATAACGGCAAGGGGTGGCAGTGATAAAATGTTATACTTTTTATCAGGCGGGTATTTAAACCAGGGCGGTATTGTAGGCGGCAATGATAAATCAGTTTTTAGCAGGAGCAACTTTACTGCAAATCTTACGTTCGACCTTTCTCCTAAATTAAAATTTATAATGAATACTACCGGTGTTCTGCTAAATGGTAAAGGTGTACAGGAGAATTCATTTAACAGCGTTATAGGAAGTGCATTAAATTTTGACCCAACAGTATCGGTTAATAACATAGTGCCTAACACAGTAGGTAAATATGGTTTTAGTAATTTATTATTGTCAGAAATATTTAATCCGCTTACAAAGCTGGATAACACTTATAATAAAAATGCGGGAAATAAATTATATGGCAAGTTCGAATTTCAATATGATGTAATAAAAAACTTAAAGCTATCTACCCGTTTTGGTTACACCAAATACGATGGTAATTCAAAAAACTTTACGCCATTGGTATTCTACGGCAACAATAATGTAGATAACTCCATGAATGCAGATGGTTCAACCGTTACAGGCAAACACAACAGTGTATCGCATGAAAAAGCAAGCAATTTTAATTATACCTGGGAAAGCTTTGCTAACTATAATTTTAAGATAAAAGAAGATCATAATTTTGAAACCGTACTTGGTTTTTCTTTAGCTAAAGTTTCGGGTAATGCTGCTGGTGCAAGCAGACAGGATGTACCTTTTAACTCCTGGGAATTTGCAGATTTTTCTGCAGCCACAGGCAGTAATACAGCTACAAATACCAATGCACTCAGCGGCTATTATTATCAATATTTCAGAAGAAACCTTTCTTACTTTACAAGAATAAATTACGATTACCAGGAAAAGTATTTAGCATCTTTTACTGCACGCCGCGATGGCTCTTATGCATTTGGTATAGAAAATAAATATGCTAACTTTTTATCTGGCTCATTAGGCTGGGTTGTTACTAAAGAAGATTTCTTTCATTCCGATTTTATCGATTACTTAAAAATTAGGGGCAGCTACGGTTCAATAGGAAATGAAAATGTAGATCCGCAGTTTGTAAGTATTGTTACCGGCGGCTCAAGCTATGGCCCAACTGCAAATAGTAACGGCTACACTTTTAATAATGTTTTTTATCCCGGTGCCACTGTTGGTTCTGCTGCAAATGATGCATTAAGATGGGAAAAACAATTGCAATCGAATGTTGGATTTGATATGAATTTTTATAAAAGAAAGTTCTCTTTATCAGCCGATTATTTTCAGAAAAAAGTGGACGGATTATTGTTCACACCTTCTGCATCTTTATACCTTGGTACAGTTCCCATCCCTACTGCAAATATTGGAAGTACCAAAAGCAGCGGTATAGATGTTACTTTAGGATATAATGAATTTATTGGTAAATCATTAAAACTAAATACCTCAGTAACTTTTACAACAGCTAAAAATGAAGTTACCGCAACTAACGATGATGGTACGGCTAAAATATTAGGCGGCTATTATTTTAATGGCCAATCGCAAAGTGTAACGGTTTTTGAAAAAGGACAAACACCCGGTTATTTTTATGGTTATAAAACGGATGGCTTATTTCAAACGCCAGCAGATCTAACCAAAGGCGCAACACAATCAGGTGCACAACCAGGTGATATTCGTTTTGCTGATGTAAATGGCGATGGTATTATTTCATCTGCCGATCAAACAAAAATTGGCGATCCATTCCCTGATTTTACAATGGGGTGGAATTTGAATCTTGAATATAAAAATTTCGATTTTAATGCATTTACTTATGCCTCTGTTGGAAACGATATTTACAGGGCTTACGAAAGAAATGCCAACTACTCCAATAAATACAGGGCAGTATTGGCAAGATGGACAGGCGCAGGCACAACAAACGATGCAAGAAACCCCCGCTACTCCTTTACTGATGCAAACAGTAACATCCGTGTTTCTGACAGGTATGTAGAAGATGGCTCTTTTGTAAAAATTAAAAATATACAATTGGGTTATACATTCCCGGCAAGTGTTACTAAAAGAATATTGAGCAGGTTGCGTATTTATGCCCAGGTAAAAAATGCTTACACCTTTACAAAATACTCAGGGTTTGATCCTGAAATAGCGGGTGGCATTTTAGATACCGGTGTTGATCGTGGCGCTTATCCACAGGCAAGAACTTATGCTGTAGGCATTGATATTAAACTATAAATTTTTATAAAATAAAATATTATACAATGAAGAATATTAAAATAATAAGCCTGGTTTTTTTGATTGCCATGCTTGCATCTTGTAAAAAATGGGTAGATTATAATCCTCAAGACGAATTTAAAATAACAGACCTCGATTATTTAAAATCAGAAAGTGATTATCGTACCATGGCAGTTAGTGTTTATACTCCCATTCAATGGTTAAACCAGGCAGTGCCGGTGGGTGATATTGCATCTGACAATGCAGTAAGCGGTGGAGAGAATGCATCCGATGTATTATCACTGCAACAAATAGATGATTATACATTAACACCTGTAAACTCTACCCTTACCGAATTATGGCAAGGTGCGTATGAAGGCATTAACAGGGCTAATTACATGACGCAGTATAAAGCCACCAACAAAGCTGGGGAAACAGTAAATTTTGCAGGTAAAGATGCTATGTATGGAGAAGTTTATTTTTTACGTGCCTACTATTATTTTCATTTGGTTAGATTTTTTGGTGATGTACCATTGTTTACTGATAAAAGATTGGGCTTAACAGAATCTAAAACTTTACAACGCTCTGCAAAAGCAGATGTGTATAAACAAATTGAACTTGACTTAACCAATGCTATTGCAGTTTTACCCATCACTAATGTTGAAAAAGGCAGGGTAACAAAATATGCAGCGCAGGCTTTATTGGGCAAAGTATTATTATATCAAAATAAATTAGATGCGGCTGGGGCTATGTTGGAAAATGTAGTAAACGGACCTTTTAGTTTAGTAGCCAACTATGGCAATATGTTTTTAGAAGCAGGAGAGAATGGATCAGAATCAGTTTTTGAAATTCAATATTCCAATACTTCTCCCTATTACAATTGGGGTGGTGTTACAAGAGGCCAGGGAAATCATTCGGTGCAGCAATGTGGCATCAGGGGTTTAAATGGTTCTGGGGCTATGCCTTATGCAGCAGGCTGGAGTACAAATTTACCTACCGTAAATTTAGCGAATGCTTACACAGCAGGCGATATAAGAAAAGCAGTAACTGTTTTAGATATTGAAGCTTATAAAAATGCTAACCCCTCTTTTAATATTACTTACCAGGTTGCACCTTTTAAAAATACTGGTTTATATAATCAAAAATATTTACCCCGCAAAGGCGAAACATCAGGCCAGGTAGAACTTAATTATTTAAATAATTTCAGAACTATTCGTTACGCAGAAGTTTTG
>NZ_JANMUN010000122.1:0-13700 GCF_031391665.1 Ferruginibacter sp. | reverse complement strand
ACATCGCCGTCATTCACCCCGACAACACGCTGCGCCTCACCGACCGCGCCAAGGACGTGATCAAGTCGGGCGGCGAGTGCCAAAATTTTCTACCGTCCACAAAGCATGTTGAATTAAAAAATTGGCAACATAAAGATTGTTTTGATTAAGATCAGGCATTTGTTTGGTGAACCATCCATCAGCCATTTGTTTAAATTCTTTTTTGCTGGCATAGGGATCAAATAAAACCTGGTCTTTGTAAGTGGTATTGGTGTAAGTTTCCCATTGGTGCAACCAGTCTTTCATTGGCGGATCTAAAACTGTGATATGATATGAGCCCACATGGTTGTACACTGCATCCTGAATTATCTTCATGCCTTTAGCATGTGTAGCATCTATTAAATTTTGATACGCTTCATTACCACCAAGTCTTGCATCAATTTTATAATGATCTGTAAATGCATAACCATGTTCAGTACGGTCGGGCATATCATTTTCTAAAACTGGATTTAACCAGATTGTTGTAACCCCTAACTGCTGCAAATAATCTAAATGATTTTGTACGCCTTTTAAATCGCCGCCATGCCGGTTATAAACAGTATCACGGTTTAGCGATTGGTCTCTCATGCCTGCAACTTTATCATTACTCTCATCACCATTGCTAAAGCGGTCGGGCATTATTAAATAAATAAAATCTTTAGAAGAAAGGCCCTGTGCAAATGCTCTTCCGTTACCTTTTCGGCGGGGTTTTAATTCGTAGTCTAATTTAATATCTTTTAAAAAAGGAAAATTAAACTTACCGGGTTTTGCTGATGCATCAATTACAATATCTAAAAAAATATAATTGGCATTTTCAACACGATTAATTTTTAACAGATTTACACCTGTTGCCAATTTTATTCCTTTTGGCCCCATCTTTATCATAGGAAAATGATCAGCAATTTTATCGCCGTGTATCATTAACTGCAACTTATTCCACTTCATACCAGTGTACCAGTGTGAAGGATAAATTTTATAAGCATCGGCTGATTGAGCAAAACAACTTACACTAAATAAAAAGTAAAAAATAAAAAAAACTATTGTCTTCATGCATTATTTTTTTTTTCATCTTTAATAAAAAAGAAACATATTGCTGCGGCAATAATAAATAATACACCGCCAATTTGCACAGCTAAAATCCTGTCGTTATTCAAAACGTTTTTCATTATACTTCCAAATCCTAATGAAGCAATTATTTCGGGCAAAACAATAAAGAAATTAAAAATACCCATGTAGATACCTACTTTATCTCTGGGCAAACTTCCACTTATCATTGCGTACGGCATACTTAAAATACTCGTCCAGGCAATACCTACACCCGTCATACTTAGATAAAGCATTTTAGGATCTTTTACCCAACCCACACTTATTAAACCTAAAGCGCCAAACAATAAACAAATGGCATGTGTAGTTTTTCTGCCTAACTTATCTGCAATAGATGGCAGGATAAATGCAAACACAAAGGTTACCACATTATAAAACGCCAATGTTAATCCTGCAAAGTCGGCACCTTTTGCATAAACCGGATCAGCATTATTTACGCCCCCATAAATATTGGTAGCAACAGCTGTAGTATAATAAAACCACATTAAAAATAAACCCGGCCATGTAAAAAATTGTACCAGCGAAACAATCTGCATACGTTTTGGCATATTACCCAATGCTCCAAATATTTCATTTACACCGCCGCCAAAACCTTTATTACTTTCTTTTACTTTTTCTTTAAAATCCACATCTGCAGGCGGATATTCCTTAGTGGTTAATACAGTATATAAAACTGCTGCAAAAAAGAAAAATGCACCGGTATAAAAACTCCATCGCACATTTTGTGCAATGCCACCCTGCGCTGCTGTATTGGTTGCACTAAAAATATTTTTAAAAATCCAGGGTAAAGAAGATGCGATACTACCTCCGAGGCCTATCATTAAACTCTGCATTATAAATCCTTTGTTTACCTGGCTATCGGGTAATTTATCTGTAACAAAAGCCCTGAAAGGCTCCATGCTAACGTTTCCAAAAACATCCAGCACCCAAAGCAACCCTGCAGCCATCCATAAGGCGCTGCTGTTGGGCATAAAAATTAATGCAATAGAACTCAGCAAAGCTCCAATAAAAAAATAGGGCCTTCTTCTGCCAAATTTTGGATGCCATGTTCTGTCGCTCATGTAACCAATAATGGGTTGAATGAGTAAACCTGTTAATGGAGCAGCTAAAAATAAAAGCGGCACATCATCAGGATTGGCACCAAGGTTTTCGTAAATGCGGCCCATGTTGGCCCTTTGTAAATCCCAACCAAACTGAATACCGAAAAAGCCAACACTCATGTTGATGATTTCTGATAATGGTAAAGGTGGCCTGGACTCTTTTTTTAGATCTTCAAAAATAGTTTGGTTGTAATCGGACATAGCAATCGTTTTGGTTTATCGTTAATTGTGTACAAAATACACATTTTTAAAATACTACAAAAAAAAACATCCTTAAAAAAAGGATGTAGTATAAATTGTTTAATAATTTTGCTGGATTATATCACAAACCCATCAGGCAGCACCGCTCCTTTTTTCAATACCACAATTCCATCTTTTACAGTGAATAAAGAATGATCGGCATCTGCTAAATGCGGACCTCCATTAATGCGTACATCGTTACCAATGCGGCAATTTTTATCAATGATTACGTTTTTAATATAACACCTGTCGCCAATACCTAATTTGGGTAAACTTCTCTCGGCATTGTGATTTATTTCTTCGAGGGTTTCGTAATAATCACTTCCCATCATGTAACAACTTACCACTGTACTGCCCTGGCCAATGCGGCTGCGGATACCAACCACACTGTTTTCAACACGGCTGGCATTTATTATACAACCTTCGGCAATTAATGTATGCTCCAATGTAGTGCCGCTAATTTTTGCAGGTGGTAACATACGTGCCCTGCTGTACACCACATTCCTGTTATCAAATAAATTGAATAAAGGAATTTCTAATGTTAATGCAAGATTGGCTTCAAAGAAAGAATAAATATTTCCAATATCCGTCCAGTAACCGTCGTACTGGTAACTGATAACTTTCGACTTTTCGATAGAAGAAGGAATAATTTCTTTACCAAAATCTGTAGCATCTTTTTTTTCTGTTTGCAGCAGATCAAACAATAATTTTCTGCTGAAAATATAAATACCCATTGAGGCTAAATAATTTCTGCCCTGCTTTTGCATTTCATCGCCGGTATCACTGATCCATTCGGGTAATAATTCTTTTTTAGGTTTTTCAATAAACGATGTTATTACATTTTCTTCGTTAGATTTTAATATGCCAAACTCCGGCGCTTCCCTTTCGCCAACAGGAATGGTGGCAATGGTAATATCCGCACCCTGTGCCGCATGATTATCAATCATAGCACCAAAATCCATTTGGTATAATTGATCGCCACTTAAAATCAGAACATAATCAAAATCGTTATTGCCAATATGTTTAAGCGACTGCCTAACTGCATCGGCTGTACCCTGAAACCAACCTAAACTATCGGGGGTTTGTTCGGCTGCTAAAATATCTACAAACCCTTTACTGAAAGCACTGAACTGGTAGGTATTTTTAATGTGCTTATTCAGTGATGCAGAATTGTATTGTGTTAAAACATACATTCTGTTAATGCTTGAATTAATGCAATTAGAAATGGGGATATCTACCAGGCGGTATTTACCTGCAATAGGCACTGCCGGTTTGCTTCTTGTGGCGGTTAAAGGATAAAGGCGTGAGCCTGCGCCACCACCAAGTATTACTGCTACTACAGATTTTGAGTCCATGCTATTTATAATTTGTAATTAAATGTATTGATATTTTTGATACAATCGTATTTGAAGGCTAAAGAAAATTTAATTTTTCAATAATTTTAAGTTTCACAAAATTGACTCATACAATTCAATATACCGTCCTGCACTCACTTCCCAGCCATTATCTATTTGCATCATTTTTTTTCGCAGGGCTGTAAGTTTTTTTACGTCGCTGTATAATTCAGTTGCCCGGTAAACAGAATAGGTAATATCACCCACACTGGCTTCATTAAAACGAATACCAAAACCACCAGGGTCGCCAAAATCAATTACGGTATCTTTTAATCCACCAGTACTTCTTACTAACGGCATAGTACCATACCGCAATGCATACATTTGGTTTAGTCCGCAAGGTTCTACCCTGCTGGGCATTAATAAAAAATCGGCACCGGCATACATTTGGTGCGCCAGTTTTTCATTGTATCCAATTTGAGAATTATAAAATCCAACTAAGCTGCTCTTCATTATTTCCATCTGCTGTTCCACTCCCGGGTCGCCACTGCCTAAAATTAAAAAATTCATTTTACCATTCATATGATAAATAGAATCATTAATAGCCTGGGGTAACAGCTCTGCTGCTTTTTCTCCTACTAATCTTCCAATAAAAATAAACAGAGGCTTTTCAATATCCAAACCAAAATCGTCGCATAATTTTTTCTTGTTTAATTTTTTGCCTGTATCCACGTCTTTTATCGAAAAGTTATCTAAAATATAAGTATCGGTTGCAGGATCCCAAACTATGTTATCAATACCATTTAAAATACCGGTGCATTTTCCTTTTTCGTATTCAAATAAACTTTCTAATCCGTTGGCACTATATTTCAACTCCTCCATATAACTGGGACTAACCGTGGTTACTTTTAACGCACATTTTATTCCGCATGCCAGGGGATTAATATTTTTTTCCCAATCTAATTTGCCCCACTGCCAGCTGTCGTAAGCAGGTATATAATTTTGTTTGCCCCAATCCATCCAACCCTGGTATTGTGCATTATGTATAGTTAATACAGTTGGAATTGTTGCTAACTGCCTGTAAGCAAAACAGTTTTGCATCATAAAAGGGATAAGCCCGGTGTGATGATCATGCACATGCACTACATCAGGCCGGTGCTGCCATTTGCTTAACCAATCCACCACCGCAATTTGAAAAGCAGTGTATCTTTCTGTATCATCATCGTATCCATAAATTTTTTCCCGGTTAAACAAACCAAAAATATCTACGCAGTATAAATCAAAATCGAGTTTGTTGGTTTTTTCTTTGATGATGGTATAATCAAAATAATACTGGCCCATGGTAAAAGAACCCTTGTGTACGGTTTGCCATTCATTATCCAGCAAAAATTTGGTGCGGTGCATAGGCATCACCACTTTGGCAATATGGCCTAAATCGTTTTGGTATTTAGGTAAAGCACCTGCAACATCGGCAAGGCCGCCGGCTTTGGCGTAAGGGTAACATTCTGCAGTTACGTGAATTATTTCCATCATTAGCAATTATAATATTCCGATTACAATTTAGTAAGTTTTAATTGATTAAAGCAAATAATACAATTAATAATCTACTATTGGCTAAATAAAATTTTATCCAGATACCTTACACAAAATATAAATTACATCATTTTAAATACAAGCAAAATTTTTTGCAACCAGTAAATTATTCTATTTTACGCCACTTAAAACCTAACGATATGCCAACTGAACAAAAAGATTTGATAAACCTGCAGGAAATTAAACCAATTAAAGAAACCAATTACGGTGCTTTGGGGACATTAGTTACCGTGTTTTTCTTTTGGGGGTTTATAGCTGCCGGAAACAGTGTATTCATTCCATTTTGTAAACATTACTTTCATTTAGATCAGTTTCAAAGCCAGTTAATTGATTTTGCATTTTATACTGCCTATTATGTGGGGGCATTAATATTATTTGCATACGGCGCATTTGGCGGTAAAGACCTTGTAGGTAAATGGGGGTATAAAAAAAGCATTGTGTACGGCTTATTATTTTCAGCAGTGGGTGCAGCGGCAATGATTATTGCAGTAAACGCTAACACGTTTGCAGGTATGCTAACCGGGTTGTTTATTGTGGCACTGGGATTTTCTTTACAGCAAACAGCAGCACAGCCATTTTCCATTTCTTTAGGAGATCCATCTACAGGAACTACACGTGTAAACCTGGGAGGTGGAGTAAACTCTTTTGGTACTACCATTGGGCCAATTGTTGTTGCACTTGCATTGTTTGGCACAACGGCAGCTATTACCGACGAAAAAATTGCTTCGCTTAGTTTAAGCAAGGTAATAACCTTGTATACCTGTGTAGGCGCTTTGTTTATAGGAGCTGCAGCTTTATTTTATTTTTCCAAAAAAGTGCCCTCTGGTATAATGGAAGAAAAAACAGAGAAAGCCAACAAAGCTTTATATACTTTAATTATAATGACCGGATTACTGATAATAATGTTTGCCCCGGTTTTCAGCAGTTACAGAACTGATTTAACTAATGCAACAGAAGTTGAAAAACATGCTCTTGAATCGTACAGGATGAAATGGTTATTAGGAGCATTGGCGGTGGTTGTTTTTGGTTTGCTGTTTGCCAATTTAAGGGCAAAAAAGAACAGCGAAGGATGGGGCGCCATGCAGTACCCGCAATTAGTGCTGGGTATGTTAGGAATCTTTTTTTATGTAGGTGTAGAAGTTACCATTGGAAGCAATTTAGGTGAACTGTTAAGACATAAAGATTTTGGCGGTTTCCAGGCATCAGAAGCTACACCGTACATTGCCATGTATTGGGGAAGTTTAATGATTGGCCGTTGGGCTGGCGCAGTTGGTGCATTTAAAATGAGTAAACAAACAAAAGATATTTTATTATTTGTTGTTCCGCTAATTGCGTTTTTAATTATTATTGGTGTTAATACAATTGCAGGTTACGATATGAAGCCTTTGTATTATTATATCGTTTGCGTAATTGTACAAATTGCTGCTTCATTTATAAGCAAGGATAAACCCGCTAAAACGTTATTGGTATTTAGCTTACTGGGGGTTATTGCAATGATAATTGGTACATTAACCACCGGTACTGTTGCTATTTATGCATTTTTAAGTGGCGGTTTATTTTGTTCCATTATGTGGCCATGCATCTTTACTTTATCAATTGCCGGTTTAGGGAAATACACTACTCAAGGTTCTGCTTTTTTAATTATGATGATTTTAGGTGGCGGTATTATTCCTCCTATACAGGGAAAAATTGCGGATTACCTGCAGGCAAATTCAACTGTTGATGGTTTTGGAATTCATAACTCCTACTGGATTGCAGTTTTATGTTTTGCTTACTTAGCTTTTTTTGCTTTTGTTGTTAAGGGCATTTTAAAAAGACAGGGTGTAGATTATGATGCAAAAGTTGAGGGCGGCGGACATTAATATTTTATCATTATAAATATCATTTTATAATTCATAACTTTATCAGCCCCGCTTTTACGGGGCTGACTTTTTAAATTTATTTTATGGCAACAGCTTTGGAACAATTGGTTATTGGTATTGATATTGGCGGCACCGGAACTAAGTTTGGTATTGTGGACAGGGTGGGAAATGTTTTATTCAGCAGTGAAATATCTACCAAAAAACATGCAACTGTAAATAGTTTTATTGATGAATTGTATGAAGCACTTTCGGAATTAATTGAAAGAGCAGGCGGTGCCGGACGAATAAAAGGCATTGGCGTAGGTGCACCTAACGGCAACTACTACACAGGTACTATTGAGTATGCACCTAACCTGCCGTGGAAAGGAATTATTCCTTTAGCAGAATTAATGGAAGCAAAATTTAAACTACCCATTACACTTACTAACGATGCCAATGCTGCGGCTATTGGAGAAATGATGTATGGTGCTGCAAAAGGAATGAAAGATTTTATAATGATTACTTTGGGTACGGGTGTAGGAAGCGGTATTGTTGCCAACGGGCAATTAATTTATGGTCATGATGGATTTGCTGGTGAATTGGGTCACACTATTGTTATACCTGACGGAAGGTTTCATCCCGGTACAGGTAAAAAAGGCTCGTTAGAAAGTTATGCCTCTGCAACAGGTGTAAGAAATACGGCGATAGAAATTTTAGAAAAAACAACTGAGCCCAGTTTATTAAGAGATGTAGAAAAAGATAAATTAGATTCTAAAGCAGTATATGATGCCGCCATACAGGGCGATAAAGTAGCGTTGGAAATTTTTGAATTTACTGGAAAAATATTAGGCCTGGCATTAGCCAACGCTATAATGTTCAGCAGCCCCGAAGCCATAGTGTTATTTGGTGGCTTAACCAAAGCCGGCGATTTAATTTTAAAACCCACCAAAAAGCACATGGAAGAAAACCTGATACAGGTTTTTCAAAATAAAGTAAAAATATTGGTGAGCCATTTAAAAGAATCGGATGCGGCAATTTTGGGGGCAAGTGCTTTGGCGTGGGAGAAATAATGTATTCTTTTTAGTTTGCTAAAATATTAGACATACAAAAAATGCAACCAGAAGCTGGTTGCATTTTTTATTATTTATTTTATACCAAATTATTTTATTTTCAATACCGGCCTTAATTTATAATCTCCGTTACCTTCTTTTTTTACAGATAGAGCTGCATCAAAATCAATTAATACAGTTTCTAAAGTGGCAGCTAATTTTTTGCTTATTTTTATTTTTAAACCCGATTGTGCCCCACTTGGAATAACTAACGGGTAAACAGTTCCGTTATCCTTTATGGTATTGTTTGGGCCAAGGACCAGGCGTATCTCTTTAACGGTTTGCTGTGGTAAAACAAGTGACGCTAAAAGTGTATCTACTCCATTTTGCAACCCTAATAAATTATAAACACCAGCATTGGTTGGCATAGAAACCCATCCATTTGTGCCGCTGGTATCATCGCTGAATTTTACATTAATTTCTCTTATATCAACATTTACTTCGTCAAATGCAGTTGGGGCATCAGTTAATCTTATCTGTAAGGTGGAGGTAGATTCGCTGTCTTTCTTACAAGAGATAAATACAATAGCTGTACCAGCCATTAAAGTTAAACCCAGTGCAATAAATTTTAATGTTTTCATTTTAGTAGATTTTGTTTGGTACTAAGTTGAAAAAATCATGCCAAAAGTTGCTTAAACTAAAGTTGTATGAGTGTAAATAATATATTTTGTAAAAGTTAAAGCCATTTTTGACTGATTATAAATACGGCGGGTACAGCCCTTTCTCCTTCTTTATCACTCGGTGTAATGGTTTCTTTACCGTTAATAAGCATGCAGCTGCTGCCACCCCCATCTAAATTTAATGCTTCCTCACAGCCAAGGGCAACCAGTAATTTTGCCTGCTGCGTAAGTGTGGCACCCTCGGCAATACCGGCAAACCTTCCCTGTATAACCATTATTATTAACCGGCCATCTGCTGTATAACCCATGCATGTTCGTGGATGTTTATCATCAATGGCTTTACCAGTAAACTTTAATTCTTCATTATTAGTAATTTTTATTGTGCCTTTTTGAACAAGTACCGGGCCACCGCCAACTGCTGTTTTCATATTCCATTTATTGAAAGAAAAATATGGTGGGGCATAAGGCTCTGGATTAGGATGAATAATACTTTTCATTCTTCTTAAATCAATATTTGAAATACTATCTTTTAATACCGGCCTAATTTGTTGCATAGCATAGGTAGATCTTTGTAGCGAATCTGTAAACAGCCATGCAACGTCTGCTTTCCTCTTTTTAGAAATTCCAATTGCACTGCCCATCGGATGCCTGTAAGTGAAGGTATCTTTTCCTCTGCCTGCAATGGTATGCACATTGTAAGAAACTAATTTGCTATTTGTAATTACCACATTCAAATTTTGATTGGTAGCAAAAGAAAAAAATGTAGTATTCACCACCAGCAAAGGGTTATTATTTTTTTCAAAAAACTGTTTTGGTGTAAGCCTTCTTTTGTACGTTGTGTCAGTTGTAAAATCTAAATTTTTGTCTTTTAATTTTGCCTCGGCATAGTAGGCAATAAAAGGTTTACCATCCAGGCTATCTGTTGTTTTATATACATGAAAGTTTTTAGGTAATGGCTGAAACTGCTCATCTACATTTACCCACTTTGGCTGGGCAATTACTAAGTTTGCACCAACAGAAAAAAATATTATAAAAATTAGCCTGATACATTTCATCAGCATACTTGTATTTTTAAATTGTTCCAACAGTACAATTCACTCCGTTTTTTCTTCAGCTCACTCTTTTTTACTGTAAATATCGAATTTACCCAATTACTCTTGCAGTATCAAATTTACATTTAACCATTTTATCAAACACCAAAATTTACAGTCATGAAAATTACACCAACTTTTTTAGCAATGGCATTATGCATTTTAACTGCAACAGTCAATGCTCAAACTTCCACTCCTGAAGGGTACACTAAAGCAAGTATTACTTTGGCCGATGGTACAGTTCAATCCGGGTACATAAAAGACAATATTAAAAAATCGGCATCAGTGACTTTTATTGATGCATCGGGCAACAATAAAAAAGTTTACGAAGGCGCCGATATAAATGGAGTTAAAAAAGATGCAGAAAATTTTATTTGCATCAATGGCGATTTTTTTAAAACCCTTTCTACAGGGAAATTAAATTTTCTGCAAAAATCAAGTAATGCATCTGGTAAGGTTTCTTACAATGGCGCAGAGCCAATTTTTAGCAGCGGTACAGAAGGAAAAATTGGTGATTACTTTATTTATGCTGATAAAAAACTTAAACTTCTTACTAAAAAAACAGTAGCATCATTTATTGACACAGACCTTATTGGCTGTGCAGAAGCTATTGAAAAAGCTAAAGCTGCCAACGGAGATATTGCCAAAATGCAGGGTGCAATTGAAACTTATAACAGCTATTCCATAAAATAATTTAGAATTAAATTTTTATGAGAAAGATAATTTTCCTGGCTACGTTATTTTTTTATTCCTTTATTGCCAATGCTCAAAATGTTTTATTAACACAAACCATAAAAGGTATTGTTACAGATGAACAATCTGGTAATGTGTTGCAAAACATAACTGTATCGGTAGAAAATGCTTCATTACAACTGAACAGCATAACCAACGATAAAGGAATTTTTAAATTAGTAAATGTGCCCATTGGCAGGCAAACCATTAGGGTAAGCGCAATTGGTTACGAAGATGTATTGATACAAAATATAGAAGTAACGTCTTCCAAAGAAGTGGTGCTGGAAATACGTTTAAAAGAAAAAATAAAAAAGTTAGATGAGATAATATTAAAATCGGGCAAATCTAAAACCAGGGCATTGAATGAAGCAGCAATTGTTAGCGCCAGACAGTTAAGTACCGACGAAGCATTTCGCTATTCGGGTACACGTAGCGACCCCAGCCGTATGGCGCAAAATTTTGCCGGTGTTAGCGGTACTAATGATGGAAGAAATGATATTATCATTCGTGGCAACTCCCCTGCAGGTGTGCTTTGGCGCATGGATGGTATTGATATTCCCAATCCCAATCACTTTAGCACACTCGGTTCTACAGGTGGCCCGGTAAGTATTTTAAATATCAACACTTTAAAAAATTCCGATTTTTTAACCAGTGCATTTCCATCGCAATATGGTAATGCGATTGCTGGTGTGTTCGACTTAAAAATGCGTAATGGCAATAATGAGAAGAATGAATTTTTAGGACAGATGGGTTTTAATGGGTTTGAATTTGGAGCAGAAGGACCATTGAATAAAAAAACTAAAGCATCTTACCTTGTAGATTACCGTTACTCAATGGTGGCAACATTGCAAAAGATCGGTCTTAATTTTGGTACCGGTTCTGCAACGCCTTATTACCAGGATGTTAATTTTAAAATAAATCTTCCAACAAAAAACATGGGCACTTTTAGCTTATTTGGTTTGGGAGGAGAAAGTCATATTCATTTTTCGCCGGAGAGCCAGGGAAAAGATAATTTATATTCCAGCAATGATGGAAGTGTAAGAGACAGAGATTTTAAATCACTTACAGGTGTACTTGGTTTATCAAATACTTACTTTTTTAACTCGGGTACATCAGGAAAATTGCTGCTGGCTGTTTCAGGTTTTTCTTCAAAATACACTGAAGAAATTATGGAATTAAACAAACCAAACACTCCTGCTTTTTATAAAAAAAATGAACAGGTAAAATATTCTGCCGGTTACAATTTCAATAAAAAATTTAATTCACGTAGCCAGTTTACAGCAGGCATTGCAGCAGATATTAATCAGCTAAAATTAAAACAGGATTATATTAAAGATGGCGATTCTGTTTTGGTAACACTTGTAAACAGCAACGAAACAGCAACGCTTATAAAAGCCTTTGCAAATTTAGGACACCGGTTTTCTGACAAGTTATCTTCCAACTTAGGAATATATTACCAGCAGTTTATTATAAATAATACCCAAAGCATGGAACCAAGATGGAATTTAAAATACCAGTTTAAACAAAATCAATCCCTTTCTTTTGGTGCAGGCCTGCACAGCCAAACACAACCGCTGGAAGTTTATTTCTACCAATCAAAAAACAATCTTGGACAAACAGCATTTACCAATAAAGATCTTGGTCTTGTAAAGAGTGTTCATGGTGTTATTGGTTACGATATTAATTTTTCAAAACAGTTCCGTTTAAAATCCGAAATATATGCTCAGTACATTTACAATGCTGCCGTAGAAAAAACAGCCAGCAGTTTTAGTATTTTAAACTCCGGTACCGATTTTGGTTTTCCTGATAAAACCAATTTAATAAATAATGGCAAAGGTTATAATTATGGTTTTGAAATAACGCTTGAACGTTTTTTGCATGAAGGTTTCTACTGGTTATTTACAACTTCTGTGTTTCAATCTAAATATAAAGGCAGCGATAATATTTGGCGCAACACAGCCTTCAACAGCAATTTTGTTATTAATGCATTGGGCGGAAAAGAATTTAAACTTAACCCCAAAACTACTTTTGGTATCGACAGTAAACTAACCGTTACCGGTGGCCAGCGTTACACTCCATTTGATATTACAGCATCCAAAAATGCCGGGTATGTTATGTATAAAGAAAATGAAGCTTACGGTGAACAAAACAATACTTATATCCGCTGGGATTTAAAATTTTCTTACATTCGTAATCTTAGAAAAGTTACTCAAAAGTGGTATGTAGATTTGCAAAATCTTACGGCAAGAGAAAATATTTATGTAAGAACACTCAACCCAAAAACAGGTACAATAAACCAGATTAGCCAGATAGGATTTTTCCCCAATATAAATTATCAAATTACTTTTTAGATTGCTGTAACTTTACAATATGCAGAAACACAATTGCAGAATAGGATTTAATGATGGCTTACTGATTATTATCGGCATTCCGTTGTTGAGTTTTATTATTCCCATCGTTTTTTTCAATTGCCGTTTTAACAAAGCTCCTTTTTTAACCTGGGATAAATATTTTACCACGATGATGATTACTACCGTTATTTGGTTAGGTAACCGGTACATCATGATTTACAGCCGCAAAAAATTCCCGCTTTTTGATGCAGTACGAAATCGAATTATTTTTCAATCGTTAGTGATGTTTATTTTTACGGTTACTGCAAATACTGTTATGGGTATTTTTACCAAAAATATTTTTGCAGATGAACATGCAGCATTTTTTAGTCAGGCAGATCTGGTCATTCATTCGAACTCTGCCGCACTTTTTTGTACCATCATGATCATTGCTATTTATGAGAGTATTTATTTTATGCATCAGCTGCGCCATACTGTTGAAGAAACTGAAAATTTAAAAAGAGAAAATTTAGCCGCACAATTAAATGCTTTACGTACGCAGGTGAATCCGCATTTTCTTTTTAATAA
>NZ_JANMUN010000118.1:0-5547 GCF_031391665.1 Ferruginibacter sp. | reverse complement strand
TAAAATAAATGTAAAAGTGTGGAACCAGGCAAACGTGCCTGCCATATTTGTACAGGGCAAAACAATTGCATCCGATGCATCGTGGCTGGTAACTTTTGAAGATAAAGAATGGATAGATGAAACAGGAAAAACATCCGACATCTCCGCCACCAAATGGCTTAACGCCGGCAGTTGGAATTTTAATGATCCCACGCAACTGCCCTCTGCTTTCAAATTACCAACAAAAAAACTAAATGCTGTTTCCACAACAAAAACTAAAAATCAATATTTAGTTGATTTTGGAAAAGAAACTTTTGGTTTTGTAAAACTGCACGGCATTAAAGGCAGTGGAAAAATTTCTTTGTACTATGGCGAATCAAAAGAAGAAGCTTTATCAGTTGATGATGCCATGACATTAGATAGATTAAGTTTTACCAAAAATGTGCAAACCGATTCGGCAATGATCTTATCCAAAGCATTGCGTTATGTGAATATTGTGTGCGACGGAAATATCAGTATTGATTCAGCCAGTATGTTATACGAATATGCTGATGTAAAACAAAGAGGAAGCTTTATTTGCTCTGATGAGTTGGTCAATAAAATTTACGATGTTTCAAAATACACGTTGGAATTAAATACCCGTGAATTTTTTATTGATGGCATCAAAAGAGATCGCTGGGTTTGGAGCGGCGATGCTTTACAAAGTTATTTGATGAATTACTATTCTTATTTTGATAACCCCACCGTAACCCGAACGATGATGGCATTGCGTGGCAAAGATCCCGTCACCAGTCATATCAATACCATAATGGATTATACGTTTTACTGGTTCATCAGTGTTTATGATTATTATTTGTACACAGGCGATAAAAGATTTATCGAACAATTTTATACACGTATGCAAACGATGATGGAGTATTGTTTAAGCAGAAGAAATAAAAATGGTTTAATGGAAGGCCTTTCCGGCGATTGGACATTTATTGACTGGGCTGCAGGCCTCAGCAAAAAAGGTGAAATCAGTTTTGAACAAATGTTGTTTGCAAGAAGTTTAGAAACAATGTCTTTATGTGCAGATATTGCCAATGATAAAACCAATGCAGCAGAATATAAAAAGTTAGCGGCTGAAATAAAAGAAAAAGTATTTGCTATTTACTGGAACCAGCAAAAAAATGCTTTAGTACACAGCCGTGTGGATGGTAAACAAACCGAAAATGTAACCCGTTACGCAAACATGTTCGGCATCTTTTTCAATTATTTTACCGAAGCACAAAAACAAGCGGTTAAGCAGCATGTGTTGTTGAACGATTCCATTCAAAAAATTACTACGCCTTACATGCGCTTTTACGAGCTGGAAGCATTGTGTGCCATGGGAGAACAATCTTATGTATTAAAAGAAATGAAATCTTATTGGGGCGGCATGTTAAATTTAGGTGCCACCAGTTTTTGGGAAGAATATAATCCTGATAAAAAAGGTACAGAGCATTTAGCAATGTATGGCCGTAAATTTGGTAAAAGCCTTTGTCATGCATGGGGTGCAAGTCCTCTTTATTTATTAGGAAAATACTATTTAGGTGTAAGTCCAACTACAGCAGGTTACGAAACTTACACCATACAACCACAATTGGGCGGCTTGCAATGGATGCAGGGCAAAGTGCCCACACCCAATGGCGATATTGAAATGTATTGCAGCAGCAAACAAATAAAAATAAAAACTGTAACCGGTATTGGTACTTTAAAAATAAAAAGTAAAACCAAACCAACAGGAAAAAATATTGTGGTGAATGAAGTTGGCAAAAATAATTATGAAATAATTGTGCAGCCGGATGTGGAATATGTAGTAAATTATAAAGCGATGTAAATCGTTTTAATTTCACTATAAATAAAAGGTGGATTTTTGATTGGGGTGTAACTTAATTTTAGCGAACGCTTTTTTAAATAATGTCACCCCTTCGGGGTTGTTCTTTTAATTTCTTGAATAATTTCTATATAAATATCATCCCTTCGGGATTTTAACCTCGAAGAGGTGGCATTAATATAGATATGAAAAAACAAATGTGCCAAAACCCCGAAGGGGTGATATTAGAAATTGAGTTGTTATCAAAATAAAGTATTTGTGTTTAAATACGATAGAGCAATTGTGGTTGATATTAATTTATGATAAAATGAAAAAAATAATTCTTGTATATTGTTCAATAATATTTTGTGCATTCGCATCCGCACAAAACGGTTTGGTCAACACCATGCAAAGTCCACATGCCAAACTCAACAGCGTAGGCATTAGCGATGTACAATGGACAAAAGGTTTTTGGGCAGAGAGATTTGCAGTATGCAAAGATTCGATGGTGCCGCATTTATGGGCTACATACACCAGTAAGGATATGTGTTATGCATTTCAAAATTTTAGGGTAGCAGCAGGTTTAGACAGCGGCCGTTTTCGTGGACCTTCGTTTCATGATGGTGATTTTTATAAAACATTGGAAGCGGTAGCCGCATTATACGCATCCACAAAAGATAAAAAATTGGATGCCATGATGGATGATGCAATTGCTGTAATTGCAAAAGCACAAAAAGAAGATGGTTACATCTACACCAAATCTATCATTGAGCAAAAGAAAAATGGCAAAGGCGAAATGTTTGATGACAAGCTAAGTTTTGAAGCCTACAACTTTGGCCATTTAATGACGGCGGCTTGCGTACATCACCGGGCAACAGGCAAGACAAATTTATTAAACATTGCAAAAAAAGCCACCGGCTTCTTAATTACATTTTATAACAATGCCACCCCGGAGCAGGCACGCAATGCCATTTGCCCTTCGCATTATATGGGCATTACAGAAATGTACCGCACCACAAGAGATAAAAAATATTTAGGCCTCGTAAAAAAATTAATTGATATCAGGGGCACAAGCGAAGGCAGTGATGATAACAGTGACAGAATTCCATTTCGGCAAATGACAGCAATAAACGGCCATGCCGTAAGAGCCAATTATTTATTTGCAGGCGTGGCCGATGTGTTTGCAGAAACCGGCGACAGCACTTTATTGCACACATTAGATTTGATGTGGGAAAATGTAGTTAATGAAAAAATGTACGTGACTGGCGGCTGCGGTGCATTGTACGATGGTTTATCATTAGAAGGAATTTCTTACAAACCCGATTCGATACAAAAAATACAACAGGCTTACGGTAAAGATTACCAGCTGCCCAATAAAACTGCACACAACGAAACCTGCGCCAACATTGGCAATGTATTATGGAACTGGCGCATGTTGCAATTAACCGGCCAGGCAAAATATGCAGATGTGTTGGAACTCTCTTTATACAATAGTGTGTTGAGCGGCATAAGTATGGATGGCAACAAATTTTTTTACACCAATCCATTGGCAACAGCAAAAGATTATCCTTACGATTTAAGGTGGAGTGGCGGCCGGCAAAAATATATCAGCAAGAGTAATTGTTGTCCGCCCAATGTGATACGCACCATTGCAGAAGTAAATAATTACATGTACAGCATTGGAGAAAAAGGTTTGTATATAAATATGTATGGTGGAAATATTTTGAACACCGAATTGCATGACGGCACCAAATTAAAGCTGGAACAAACCACTAACTATCCATGGGATGGAAAAATTTCGGTAGTGTTAAAAGAAACACCAGTAAAACCTGTTACTATTCATTTGCGAATTCCTGGCTGGTGCAAAAGTTATCGTTTAAAAGTAAATGATAAAACACCAGAGATGTACGGCAGAAAGGATGGTTATATTTCTGGCAATGTTTATAAAGCTGGTGATAAAATTGAATTGGTATTAGACATGCCAGCAACATTATTAGAAAGCAATCCTTTAGTAGAAGAAACAAAAAACCAGGTAACTGTAAAGCGTGGCCCAATTGTATATTGTTTAGAATCTCCTGATCTGCCAAAACAAAATATTTTCAATGTATTAATTCCTGCAAACATAAAATTGCAAGCGGTACCAATGAAAATTGATAAGGGCAATGTGATGGCATTAACCGGGGAAGCAAAAATTTTGCAAAATACTAATTGGAAAAATACATTGTATAAAGAAGTGAATACAAAAACAACACCCATAAAAATAAAACTGATTCCTTATTATGCATGGGCAAACCGGGGCCATACGGATATGACGGTGTGGATGCCGTTGTTAAGATAACAGCTAAAGCAAAAATGAAAAAAATAATTTACATAGCACTCACGGGTTTATATTCAATATGCACCATTCACTATTCACAAGCCCAACTTGTAGATAAAACGCCTGCTGCTATTCCTAATGCACCAGCAATTTATAATACCGAGCCATACGAAAACCCAACTGTAAGCGGCATCAACAGAGATGCATCAAGGGTAACAGCATATTCTTATGCTAACATAATCGATGCATTAAAAAATGACAGAGAAAAAAGTGGGCGCTACATTTCTTTAAACGGCGATTGGGATTTTTCCTTTGCACTAAAACCCGGCGACGAACCTAAAGATTTTTATAAAAAGAAAGTTGTTGGTTGGAAAAAAATACCCGTGCCTTCCAATTGGGAAATGCAGGGTTACGATAAACCTATTTATAAAAGTGCGTTGTATCCATTCCGCCCGGTAAATCCACCGTTTGTGCCTAAGGATTATAATGGGGTGGGTTGTTATCAAAAATCATTTACTGTTCCGGCAGATTGGAAAAATAAAAATATCACTTTACATTTTGGTGGCGTAAGTTCTGCTTACAAATTATGGATCAATGGAAAATTTTGCGGCTATGCCGAAGATAGTTTTCTGTCATCCGAATTTAATATCACACCTTATTTAAAAGCGGGAGAAAATATTATTGCTGTTTGGGTAATAAGATGGAGTGATGGTAGTTTTTTAGAAGACCAGGATCAGTGGCGTATGAGTGGCATTCACCGTGAAGTATATCTAATGGCCGAACCAAAATTGCGTATTGCCGATTTCTTCTATCAAGCCAAATTAGACAAGGAGTATAAAGATGCGGTGTTAAGCATTCGTCCACGAATAGAAAATTTAACAGGCGTAGGAATGCCGGGCTATAAACTTAAAGTGCAATTATATGATGCGAATGATAAAGCAGTTTTGTCAAAACCATTAGAAAAATCAACCAATGATATCATCAACGAAATTCATCCCCGTTTAGACCAGGTAAAATTTGGCTTGCTGGAAACAAAAATTATCAATCCCAAAAAATGGAGTACCGAAGAACCGAACCTGTATAAATTAGTATTGAGTTTAGAAGACAGCGCAGGAAATATCCTGGAAGTAAAAACATGTAAAATCGGTTTTCGTTCTATCGAATTTAGAAAAGACGACAGTAAATTATTGATCAATGGCAAGCTTACTTACTTGTATGGTGTAAACCGTCCCGATCATCATCCCACAAAAGGGAAGGCATTATCAAGATCAGATATTTTACAGGATATCACTACTATCAAACAATATAATTTTAATTATGTTCGCCTCAGCCATTATCCCAGCGATCCGTATTTATTAGATTTGTGTGATGAATTTGGTATCATGGTAATTGACGAAGCCAATTTAGAAACACATGG
>NZ_JANMUN010000086.1:0-11342 GCF_031391665.1 Ferruginibacter sp. | reverse complement strand
CTGTAAATCCATTTTAGCGGCTTAAGCAATTGCTTCATCAGTTCCGGTTTTTATATTTATCATCATCACCGGGGCAGCTGCATTTAAAATCGGTTTCCAGGTCGATCACTGTTACTACTGTTGTGGACTCATTACATTGTGCATATACTATCCTCACCCGTTGGTCATCATTTGTTACACCTTCTACTGCATAGCGGGGGCATCTGGCATTTTGCAGATCGCTTTTATTGTAATTTATTTTTCCATCCCGCATTATCTCTTCCACTTCAACCTGCGAAATTTTGCGGCATAGCATCCGGCACTTAGCATGGTTACTGTATTCGAGGTAAGATGTGCGACGGTCAAATCCTTTATCCCTGTCGGTCTTGTTACTGGCCGGATCCTCCTGCTTATCGTTATTTGTGACTTTTGGCTTGGGTGCCGGTTCCTGGTTGCTTTTGCACTGTTTAATAACAATAATAGCAATCACCATCAGTAAAATCAGGATATATGGTACCCATTTCTTATTCACTCTCAAACATTTGACTTAAAAGTACTGAAATTAAAAAACCAGCGAAATCAAACTTAATCCTCCTTTAGCTGGTTTATCTTTGCGCCTCTACTTGTACCACGAAGCCATACCTTATTGTTGCTTCGTTACCAGGAAAGTAGGCAAAGTAGTATGGCAGAATCCAGGACAGTAGCCTTTCACACCCTCGGTTGCAAGCTTAATTTCTCAGAAACATCTTCCCTTTCCCGCCTGTTGGAAAACGAAGGTTTTGAGAAAAAGGCTTTTGATGACCTGGCAGATGTATATGTTATCAATACCTGTTCCGTTACTGATAATGCAGATAAAGAATGCCGCCAGTTAGTGCGCCGCATACAGCGCAAAGCACCTGAAGCGATGGTGGTAATTACCGGTTGTTATGCCCAGTTAAAACCAAAAGAAATTGCTGCAATACCCGGAGTGGATTTGGTATTAGGCGCTGCAGAAAAATTCAACATCACTCATCACCTTGCAGAAATTAGTAAAGGCGATGCCACAAAAATTTGCAGTTGCGATATTGAAGATGTAAATACTTTTACGGCCTCGTATTCTTTAAACGACAGGACAAGAACTTTTTTAAAAGTGCAGGATGGCTGCAATTACAATTGTTCTTTTTGCACCATCCCCATGGCAAGGGGAAAAAGCAGGAGCGACAGTATTGAAAATGTTTTAGCTAATATAAAAGAGTTGGCGAATAGTGGGGTGAAAGAAGTTGTGCTGACGGGAGTGAATTTGGGGGATTTCAGGCCCCTCCTATCCTCCCCGGAGGGGAGGAAAATAGAGGAGAACATCGAGAAGATTGAAGAAAAGAAAATAATTGGTTTACAAGAAGAAAATTTCTTTTCATTAATAAAAGAATTGGATAAAGCTGCGGGTGTAGAACGTTTTAGAATTTCTTCTATTGAACCCAATTTATTGACCAATGAAATAATTGAATTTGTAAGCGACAGCAAAAAGTTTATGCCGCATTTTCATATCCCTTTGCAGAGCGGCAGCAATAAAATTTTAGGCATGATGCGGAGAAGGTATAAAAGAGAATTGTATGCAGAAAGAGTTGGGCTGATAAAAACTTTAATGCCGCATTGCTGTATTGGTGTGGATGTAATTGTTGGTTTTCCGGGAGAAACAGATGAAAATTTTAAAGACACGTTTGATTTTTTACACAGCCTGGATATCAGTTATCTGCACGTATTTACTTACAGCGAAAGAGATAATACGCATGCATTAACTTTAAAACCTGTGGTGCCCATTTCAAAACGTAACGAAAGAAATAAACAATTGCGTAATTTAAGTTATCAAAAAATGCAGTTTTTTACACAACAGCATATTGGCCAGGCAAGAAAAGTATTGTTTGAAGGCCACAGCAAAAATGGTATGATGGAAGGCTATACCGATAACTATATTAAGATAACCATTCCCTTCAATAATGAATGGGTTAATAATATTGCCACATGGATTATTTAAACGAAAAAGAATTAAATAAGTACCAGGTAACCATCCGTTTTACTATGGATGATCAGTTTATGAGTTATGTAAACTCACACCGTATTTATATTAATTCACTGATAGAAAAAAATGTTATCGATTATTATTCGGTAAGTATGGAAACACAAAGAAGCTGGATGATATTTAATGCAGAAAACAAAAAAGAAGTGGAGACTTATCTTACTAAATCTCCTTTATATAAATACTGGACCATTGAAATTGATGAATTATTTGTGTACGACGGACAAACTTACCGCCTGCCTGCATTGCAGTTGAATTAAATATTTTTCTTTTTATTTTTTTTTAAAAGAACATTCCTGCTTTTATTAAAATCTGTGCTCCTTCGTTTTTAGATTTACCGTAAGTAGCGACCAATGCAACTTTATTAAATGGCGATAAAATTATTCCACCGCCATAACCTGCATGCCAGGTGTTGGAAGTTTCTCCCGGCTGCCACACCCTGCCGTTATCATAAAAACCCAGTACACCTATTTTTCCATTAAACAAGAAATTACGGGTGTTGGTGATCAACCGAATTTCGTTGTTGTTATAAAAACTGCTCTTGCCATAAAAACGCTCTCGTGCATAACCTCGAAGATTGGTATTGCCGCCTAATTTATTTAAATGGTAATAATTAGCATCGCCAGATAATGCAGATCCGCCGGCTCTTACCGCAAAACTTATTACTTTACCTAATGGAATATACACTGCAACATTAGACATCCCTTTAAAAAAAGATTCACTGTTATTACTGGTATTCATCACGTAACCGCCTCCTGCAGAAAAACTAATTCCTTTTGTGGGTACAACATCGCTATTGGTATTACGGTAACGGTAAACGGCTGAAGCGCCTGCATAACTATTGTTTATAAAAACCGGTGCAGCACTTTCCTTTTGCTGTATGTAATTGCCTGCATTTTCATTCACTTTTATATTTTGATAAAATAGTGTAATATCCAGATGGTTTTTATTATCAAAATTTCTGCTTATGCCAATGCCGCCATAATATCTTTTGCTGAAAACATTGTAATAATTAGTGGCAGCGTTGGCACTGTCTTTAGTTTCGTTACCCGTGCCATAATAATTTTCTGCAGCAGGGCTGTCAAACTTTCCTTTTAACAGCATATCCCATTTGCCAATCAATTGTGGAAATACTCCCACATAATCTACATAAAATGTTTTTCTCATTATGCCATAATTGGCAGCAATATTATGTACCGTTTCCAGTGCGTCTTTTTTCCATGGCTTGGGGTGATAAGCAACACTTAAACCAACGTGTACACCCGGCCTTGTAAATAAATTTAATGCATCATCCTCAAAAACTTTATACACAGAAGGACTTACTAAAACTATTGGAGTGTAATGTATTTTCTTTTGAAAAAGTGTATCATACTTTTCGCTTTTACCTTTAAATATCTGCGTTTTTTTATCCTTACCTGCTGTGTTACTAATTATAGAATCTGATTTTGTAACACCTATTAATCGTATTTTATTACCATCATTTGCATTGCCAGTAATTTTAAAAACATCATCATCTTTAAAACCAAACAAATGCACATCTTTGGTTTCATTTTTAAAAATGGTACGGTTATAAAAAGGCTGAGTGGCTATGCTGCCATCTTTTTTTATTTTATACACTTTAATAACCGTTTCGTTATTGCTTAAGCGGTTGATATCAAAAAACTCTTTATCATCTGTACCATAAACAGGGATTTTACGGGCTAAATATTTATAATAACGATGGGCAAAATTCTGTAAGTTGTCTCTACGTGATTTTAATTGTGCTGTAAGTTTTGCTCCGTTTATGGTATAAAGCTGTGGCGGCAATTGATGCATTCCATCTTCAATAACATTATCGGTTAATGCCGCTTGTAATTCTACTGCTGCATTTACCCATTCCGCTTCAGTTAATTGATTAGTAAATTGTATGTCCAGCTTGCGGCCCGGTTTATTAAAGAAAAAAATATTTTTTATATCATTACTGAAAGATTCTAAATGTACGCCACCAATAATATTGGTTGCAATAAAGGGATAAAAGCCATCAAACTTTGTATAGGCCTGGTCACGGTCACGTGGTATGGGTTTATAAATTGTTTTACCATCCTCTTTAAAACTTGCCCAGCGCCACTGATCGGCGTGGCGGCCCCAGTCGCCAATAAACATATCAAACAAACGGGCTTTGGCAAATGCTTTTTGATCTACACTGTTATCATTATCTTCAAAAATTTTCTCGTATAATTTTTCGCTTCCAATTACATTTTTAGAGTTGCCAAAAAATGGAGCATCTTGCTGGTCATCATCCGGCCTTTCTTCAAATAAATATAATTGATCACCAAATTTTTCGCTGTACTCTCCTAATGCATCTTGCTTAGGTACAAAAACAATTTTAGGATTGGTGTGATAAATATTTGCTGCACTTATCATTGGTGTAATGGTTATAGCCGCCAACGGATAACCGAACGATGCCTGGTCTTTTGCAATTTTACTTACAAAAGTGCCCCGGTAAATGGAGTCGAGGCCATTGCCAAAATCTTTATCTACGCTTCTTAAAACATATTCTTTTCCTGCTTTACTTTTTAAACGTATGCCCATCGATTGACGGCTGCCACTTTCTTTAACTACTTCTAACCCGCCATAAGCAGTATCTAAATAAAAATTATTTACCCGTATTGGTGTACCCCATTCTTTACGGTAATGTTTACCCCAGAAAAAATTATGGTAAGCGCTGCGTAAATATTGTTTGCCGGCAATAACAACCGTAGTGCCGGGTATAATAGCTGAATCTTTTACAATAGTGGTTTGAGCATTGGAGGAAATACAAATAATATTCAACAGAAAAATTGCTGCTAATAAATTGGTGTTAGTGATAAGTTTAGTCATTATATTTTTTAAATGGTCAGGCGGCTATTTTGGGGCTACTATTTTTTATGGATAAGCCAATATTTATGCCAATGGGAAATGGGTTTATTTAAAGCAATAAATGAGCAGGGAAGAAGAAATTTGGATTTAACGGGCAAGATTTTCTACAATATGGTAAAATTATTTTCTGAAAACATTCTTTAATTAAAAAAGCCTCGCATTACTGTAAGGCTTTTGGTGGGAGTTGATCCCAATCGAAATCGGGAAACCGCCGACGTTCTCTGCTTGTAAGGCAGGGGCCCTAAATCGTTGGGTTTTTAATATGCTTTCGCTTTTGCCAATTTTAATTTTACAACATTATTAGAAACAAAAAAACCTCACATTACTGTGAGGCTTTTAGTGGGAGTTGACGGGGTCGAACCGCCGACCCTCTGCTTGTAAGGCAGATGCTCTAAACCAACTGAGCTAAACTCCCTTTATAATTTCGGAGGGCAAAGATAAGGTTTAATAACTTTTGACAAAATATTTTAAGCAAGAAGTTTAAATAAAGAATAACCAGCAAAACGCAATTAAAGTTCACCAAAGATATGCTGTACACGAGTGCGACGCCAATGAAGCCCAATTGAAAAGCTTCTGACCGTAACCAAAATAAAAAAGCCGCACAAAGTGCAGCTTTTACTATAAAAATATTTTTATTACTGCATGGTAAACCCTTCCAAAAACTTAGTGGTAAAATTACCGCTGATAAAATCGGGGTGCTTCATTAATTGCAAATGAAAAGGAATGGTAGTTTTTACACCTTCAATTACATATTCGCTTAAAGCACGGCTCATAGTATTGATAGCTTCTTCACGGGTTTGTGCTACAGCAATTAACTTACCTATCATACTATCATAATACGGCGGAATTACATAGCCTGCATATACATGGCTATCTACACGAACGCCATGCCCGCCGGGCTGGTGTAACACCGTAATTTTTCCGGGGCTGGGGCGAAAATCGTTGTACGGATCTTCTGCATTAATGCGGCACTCAATGGCGTGCATTACCGGTATATAATTTACACCTTTCAATTTATCGCCGGCGGCAATCATTATTTGCTCTTTAATTAAATCGTAATTAATTACTTCTTCTGTTACACAATGCTCCACCTGAATACGGGTGTTCATTTCCATAAAGTAAAAATTGCGGTGCTTGTCTACTAAAAATTCTACCGTGCCCACACCTTCGTAATTAATAGAGGCTGCAGCTTTTATGGCAGCGTTGCCCATAGCTTCCCTAAGCTCCGGTGTCATAAACGGCGAAGGAGATTCTTCCACCAGCTTTTGATGACGGCGTTGTATAGAGCAATCTCTTTCGCTTAAATGGCAAACCTGCCCGTGCTGGTCGCCAACAATTTGTATTTCTATATGCCGTGGTTCTTCTACAAATTTTTCCATGTAGATGCCATCATTTTTAAAAGATGCCGCAGCTTCTGTCTTGGCATTTTCAAATGCTTTTTCAATTTCTTCTTCGGCCCATACTACCCTCATTCCTTTTCCGCCACCGCCTGCTGTTGCTTTTAATATAACAGGATAACCCACTTCTTTAGCCGCAGTTTTTGCATGCTCTACACTTTCTAACAAACCTTCTACTCCCGGTACAACTGGCACACCGGCAGTTATCATGGTTTGCTTGGCGGTAATTTTATCACCCATAGCATTGATCATATCGGGTGTTGGGCCAATAAATTTTATACCATGGTCGCCGCAAATTTTTGCAAACTTGGCGTTCTCTGCTAAAAAACCATAACCGGGGTGTATAGCATCTGCATTGGTAATTTCGGCTGCGGCCATAATATGTGCCACGTTTAAATAACTGTCGGCACTGGCAGGTTTGCCAATACAAACAGCTTCGTCGGCAATTTTTACATGCAAACTATCTTTATCGGCAGTGGAATAAATGGCAACAGTTTTAATGCCCATTTCTTTACAGGTGCGTATTACACGAAGTGCAATTTCTCCTCTGTTAGCAATCAATATTTTTTTAAACATCGGGATCATTTGGAATTAATTGGTGAATGGTGTGAGGCTTGAATGGTGAATGGTGAGTGGTGAATAAATACAGTTTGTAAAATCAATTCCTTATCCAATTGAAAGCTTTATTCACCATTGACTATTGACAATTCACACTTAGGATGGCTCTACCAAAAACAAAGGCTGATCGTACTCCACAGGGCTGGCATCTTCTACTAACACCTTTACAATTTTTCCTTTTACTTCACTTTCAATTTCGTTAAACAATTTCATCGCTTCAATAATACAAACCACTTTACCCGGTGTAACTTCATCTCCAATCGAAGCAAAAATTGGTTTGCCCGGTCCACTCTGGCGGTAAAAAGTACCAATCATCGGGCTTTTTATTGTTACAAAATTATCTGCTTTAGTTTCTGCGGCAGGTTTAGGTGGTGGTGTTGATGCTGCAGTTTGTGTGGGCGGCGGCGGCGAAGAATATACTGGTGCTGCTGCGCCTGCTACTATATGTTGTACGGGATCTTTCTTTTGCTTAACGGTTATTTTTACCCCTTCTTCTTCTATGGTAATTTCGCCGATATTGGTTTTATTAATGAGCTTTACAAGCTCCTGAATCTGTTTAATGTCCATGTATAAGTTTTTAGTTAATTAATGGAAAACCATAGGGGCTGCTAAGGTAGCAAATGATTATTCAAAAAACCTAATTTTATTAAAATAAAAATTTTGAGAAATGGGCATTTTTTGGCATAAATGGGCTTAAAATGTGCAAAAAACCCTCAAAATATGATAAAATATGCCCAAAATTAAAAATGGATAATAGCGCAAACTATCATCCATTTTCTATAAAAAATTTTAGGTTATCCCTTCACTCTTTCTACGTATTCTCCTGTTTTTGCATTTACTCTTATTAACTCTCCTTCATTAACAAATAAAGGAACGTTTACAGTTGCACCCGTTTCAACTGTAGCAGGTTTTAATGTTTTTGTAGCGGTATCGCCTCTCATCCCCGGTTCGCTGTACGTAACTAATAAAACAATTTTATCGGGTAACTCTACTCCCATGGGTTGGTCCGTTTCGCCATTAATTGATACAGAAACTTCCTGTCCGTCTTTTAAAAACCTTGGCGCATCAATCATTGTTTCGGGTACCGTAATTTGTTCAAATGTTTCTGTATCCATAAAACTGTAGCCGGTATCATCTTTATATAAATACTGGTAAGCTTTTTTTTCTACCCTAACCGGAAAAATAGTTTCGCCACTGTTCCAGGTTAATTCAATAGTACGGGCATTATCTACACCCTTTAATTTTGCCCAAACCTTTGCTGCTGCACGGGCAGTTTTATTTTGCCCAAATTCAATAACGGTGTACAAACTTCCATCAACTTTTATGATGAGGCCCGAACGTATATCTGCTGTAGTTGCCATATTGCTTTGTTTTTAAGTGGCTGCAAAAGTATAGAAAAAATGCTGTTTTCGCTTTTATGTTTCGGGTTTTCTGTTTTGGGGTGGTAGTTTAGAAAGTTTAGGGTTTAGACGTTTAGGAGTTTATTACTGGTTCTTTCCTAAACGTCTAAACCCTAAACCTCTAAACTTTTCTTCCGTCTTAACATTTCATTGTCACGCAAAAAAATTAGTTTTGAAAAAATTATACTTTGAAAAAATATTTTCTTCTCTTATTTATTATTGCATGCAGCACCATAGGTATTGCTCAAACCGATACCTCGTTGCTGTATTTGCGTTTTCCAATAATTCCTTCTTTTAAATTAACCAATATCGCCGACAGCAGCTATTTTACCAAAGACAATCTTAAAAAAAAGAAAGCCACTGTAATAATGGTTTTTAGCCCCGATTGTGAGCATTGCCAGGAAGAAACTAACGAACTGAAAGCAAAAATTAAGTTATTTAAAAAAGCTCAAATAATAATGGTTTCGCCATTAGAATATAGTTATATGCGAAAGTTTTACGACGAATATAAAATTGCTGATTACCCCACTATAACTATGGGTCGTGACCCCAGTTATTTTTTTGGCACTTTTTATAAGGTACGTTCTTTTCCTTCCATTTTTGTGTACGATAAAAAAGGCAATTTTGTAAAAGGTTTTACCGGCAGCACACCGGTAGAAGAAATTGCCGCAGCATTATAAGCAATGAAAAAATCATTTTTATTTTTTGGGATATTATTTTTCAGCATTGCTGCATTTTCGCAAGCGGATACTACTGCGCCGTATTTAAAAAATAAAACGGTTCCTAATTTTATTTTACTCTCTTTAGATTCGATTGCTTTTACGCAAAGTGTTTTGAAAGAAAACAAAAACACCATCATCATGCTGTTTAACCCTAGCTGTGGGCATTGCCAGCAGCAATTAGAATTATTATTAACCCTGCCGGAAGTTACCAATACCACTAACTTAATTTTAACCTCTTCCGAACCGCTGTATAAAATAAAAGAATTTTACGATAAATATCATTTAGAAAAATACAACTGGATACATATTGGTAAGGATCATAAATATTTTTTTGGTGGTTTTTACCGGCCCAAAACTATTCCCGTACTGGCATTTTATAATAAACAAAAGCAGCTTACTTATTTTAACCAGGGCAATGTAAAAAAGAAAGAGATTATTCAGGCTTTAGAAAAATAATTTTCATCTCTTAAAACCCTTGGAGGGTTTAGAACCCTCCAAGGGTTAGTTGAAACAGTTTATTTTACAAATCTTTGGTTCCACACCACTTCATCTTCTACCACAATTCTTATATCATAAATTCCTTTGCCCAGGTTACTTACCGGAATACGGATAGTTGTATTTAAAGATGCGCTGCGTAACCTTGTAATTACCCTGCCCGATATATTTTGTATAAAAACATTTACGACTCCTTTAATTTTTTCATACCCTTTATATTGTAAAGTAAGTACATCCCTCACCGGCACCGGATAAATTACCCAACTGCTGGCGGCAGCACCAGTCACTATCATAATACTGTTAGAGTATTCTGATTGCCCTTTTTCTGTAATACATTTTAAGCGGTAATAATTTTCACCCGCTTTGGATTTATTATCTATAAACTGGTACGTTTTATTAGGATCAAAATTTACGGTTTCCTGCCTTGCAATATCATTCCACTCAAAATTATCAGCGCTTCGCTGTATTACAAACGATTTTATACCCGGTTGTTTCTGTTGCCATTTTATAGTTACTGCTTTTTGTTTTGCATTATATACCACTGTAATCCCAGGGGCAACACTTGCAGCAAATAAAAAACTGGGCAATACAATTAAGTAAGTTGAGATAAGGGATTTAATCATGTGTTGGGGATTTTATTCCCCTACAACGAAAAAACGCTCCAAACTATCTTTCCAAATAGTTAAAACATTGGTAAGAACTTATAAAAAATTATTTTTCTTCCAAACTCTGCCAATTAACTAATCAATTACCTTTGCGCCGAAAATAATTTTCTCCATAAATAAAATAAAATACATGAAAGTTACTGTTGTAGGTGCCGGAGCCGTAGGTGCAACCTGTGCCGATAATATTGCCCGTGCAGCATTATGCACCGAATTAGTTTTGCTGGATATTAAAGAAGGCATTGCCGAAGGTAAAGCGCAGGACATGATGCAGACTGCAACATTGTTAGGTTTTGACACAAAAATTACAGGCAGTACCAACGATTATACAAAAACTGCAGGCAGTGATGTGGTTGTAATTACCAGCGGCCTGCCCCGCAAACCCGGCATGACCCGTGAAGAATTGATTGGCGTAAATGCCGCCATTGTAAAAGGTGTTTGCGAAAATATTTTAAAGCATTCTCCCAATACTATTATTATTGTTATTAGTAACCCGATGGATACGATGACTTACCTGGCATTAAAATCTACCGGCTTACCTAAAAACAGGATTATTGGAATGGGCGGCACATTAGACAGCAGCCGTTTTAAATATCAGTTGAGCCAGCATTTAGGTTGCAGCCCTGCTGATTTAAATGCAGTAGTTGTTGGCGGACATGGTGATACTACCATGATTCCTTTAATTAGCAAAGCTACCTGGAACAGTGCTCCGGTTACCGATTTTTTAAGCGCTGAACAGCAGGAAAAAATTGTAAAAGATACGATGGTGGGTGGAGCAACTTTAACGACATTGATTGGTACATCAGCATGGTATGCACCAGGTGCTGCAGGTGCTGCATTGGTAAAAAGCATTTTACGTGACGAGAAAAAATTATTTACCTGCTGCGTAAGCCTTGATGGCGAGTACGGACAAAAAGATATTTGCCTTGGCGTACCAGTTACCATTGGTAAAAATGGTTGGGAAAAGATTATTGACTTTAAATTAAACACAGACGAAAAAGCAGCATTTGAAAAAAGCGCTGCGGCAGTAAGAAGTATGAATGATGTATTGGCAACTTTGTAAAAGATAATTACTATTTATAAAAAACGTTCTGCAATAAATTACAGAACGTTTTTTT
>NZ_JANMUN010000043.1:0-1760 GCF_031391665.1 Ferruginibacter sp. | reverse complement strand
GGCAAAACACTTCAAAATTCAAGCGGAAATACTATTAACTCATACACCTTAAAAGAGAGCAAAAAATCTTTTTTTAATGGCACCAGGATTGCTGCAACAGCAAGATTGGGTATGGGTAGTTTTTCACTCATTGGTACTTATTCACTTACTTCTTTAATAAAGGATGGTTCAGGACCAGATATTAAGCCCTGGCAACTTGGCCTTTGCATCAGAGGTTTATAATAAACCTTATACATTATTTATGAGATCCCCCGTTCTTACGGGGGATTTTTGTTTTACAATCATTTAACTTTGCGGCTCATAACACATCATGAGCGACGAAATCAAACACGAATGTGGCCTCGCCTTTATTCGCCTTCGTAAAAACTTCAGCTATTATCTGCAACAATATGGTACGGTAATGTATGGCCTCAATAAATTGTATTTATTGATGGAAAAACAGCATAACCGTGGGCAGGATGGAGCAGGAATTGCCACGGTAAAGTTAAATACAGAACCCGGCTACCCATTTTTGCACCGCATCAGGAGCAATGCCAACCAGCCTATTGCAGATTTGTTTTTACAGGTAGGAAAAGAAATTGCTGAGATAGAAAAATATCAGCCTGATATAAAAAGCCATCCAGGTTTAATGAAGGGGCATATCAATTTTCTTGGAGAATTATTGCTTGGTCATTTGCGGTATGGAACACAGGGAAAAAACAATGTAGAATTTTGTCACCCTTTTATTAAAAGAGATACCATCCCTTCCAGGAACCTTGCTTTAGCCGGAAATTTTAACCTGGTAAATACAGAAGAATTATTCAGCCTGGTGAATATGGAACCGGGTGTGTTTCAAAAGCAAAGCGATCTTGCAGCTATGATGGAAGTGATTCATCATTTTTTAGTAAAGGCTGATGAAGCTTTTCCCGGTTATCTTGATATTGCCAAAGTACTTAAAAAGTCTGTGCCCTTATTTGATGGTGGTTTTAATTTTTGTGGATTAGTGGGTAATGGTACTGGTTTTGTGATGAGAGATGCTCATGGCATACGTCCTTCCTATTATTATATAAATGACGAGGTGATAGTGGCTGCCAGTGAAAGGGCTGCCATCAGAACCGCTTTTAATGTAGGAGAAAATGAAGTGAAGGAATTAATGCCAGGATGTGCCCTTATTGTAGATGCTCATGGCAGTTATAGTATAGAACAAATAGTGGAGCCCAAAGAAAGAAAAGCCTGTAGTTTTGAAAGGATTTATTTTAGCAGGGGCAGCGATGAAAAAATTTACAGGGAAAGAATTGCTTTAGGTTATAATTTAAGTGATGTTATTTTAAAAGTAATTAAATACGATTTGAAAAATACCATCTTCTCCTTTATTCCCAATACTGCAGAAACTGCTTTTTATGGTTTGCTAAAAGGCGCAGAAGATTACCTGAACAAAATAAAAATAGAAAGGATTGCCAGTTGGGGAAATGATTTTAATGAGGAGAAATTAACCGAAATGATAACCAGGAAAATCCGGTTTGAAAAAATTGCGATCAAAGATGTTAAGCTGCGGACTTTTATTACAGAAGACTCCAGCCGCAACGAAATGGTACAGCATGTGTACGATATCACTTACGGCACGGTACGTAAAAATGAAGATACGCTGGTAGTTATTGACGACAGTATTGTAAGGGGCACCACACTCAAAGAAAGTATCATCCGTATGCTTGCCCGCCTGCAGCCAAAAAAAATAATTATTGTGTCATCAGCCCCGCAAATACGTTACCCTGATTGTTATG
>NZ_JANMUN010000001.1:0-41665 GCF_031391665.1 Ferruginibacter sp. | reverse complement strand
TTTTAATACCATTACCACATCACCAACAAAAGGATGTGTTATGTTAGATGTAACACTAACATTGGTAATTGTAGCATTTGCAGGAATACCTGCTACTGCAATTATATTTGTTGCTGCTGTAGCCGGAGGTGCAGGGAAAGCGCCTTCTGGTATGGGAACATTAATTGCTCCTGAGCTAAATGTGGCTGTGCCAGGTACTGGTGGAGCAGAAGAACCTGCAGTAATTAGTGTACCGTTAGTACCCGCAATTCCACCGCAAACAGGCGTACCCGGAGTAATAGCTATTACAGGTAAATCATTAACTGTTAGAATAGCTCCGCTTGAATTAGCAGAAGGAGGACAAATACCACTAACTACACAACGGTAACGATAGCCGTTAAAGGACGATGGTGCAGCTATTACTGTTAAAGTATTAGTTGTTACACCAGAATATTGTGCACCATTACTAATATTAGTATAGAGACCACCGCCGTTGGTACTTACCTGCCATTGGTAGGTAATACCAGCACCAGAACCTGTAATACTAAAGACAGCGTTACTTAAACCACAAACCGTAATATTAGAAGGGGGAGTGGTTACAGCCGGTAACTGGTTTACATTTATAGTTATTGCTCCTGTGGTTTGACAGCCATTCGGTGCAGTTCCCATAACAGTATAAGTAGTAGTACTCATTGGTGAAGCAGCAACTGGATTATTTGTTATTGAGCTTAAACCTGCAGCCGGGCTCCATAAGAAGGTATAGCCAACCGGAGGGCCTGCGGGTACACTATAGTTAACAGAAATTCCCCAGCTCGTTATAGTGCCTATATCACCACCTGCAAGATCTCTTGCACCCAATACCCATGTACCATTAAGATTAGTGGTATTGTAAAGAGGCGCAAATGTAGTTGCAGTTGGAGTAAAGCCTGCCGGAGCTGGTGCTGCCAAGTTTCCATCAGGAGCAAAAGTTCCAGTAAATGGTGGAGCACTTGGTGCGCCAAGAGAAACTGTGCCAGTTGAGCTGATAGTTGTGTTTACAAAATTATCTCCACTACCACCTCTTTGATTTACAAGGTTCAGCACCTGGTTATTTGGCGACTTTAAAAATATAGTAAGATCGCTGTCCCAGGTATGGCTGATATTGAAGTTTACACTGGCACCAGTTCCTACAGCAGTTGCAGGTATACCAGTAACATTTAAAGGTGTAGATATACCTGTAGCATTTGCATCAGTTATTATAACAGCAATAGGCCCTGAATTAACCGTTGCAGTGCCAGAAGTTGGTGCACCAATAACAGTTAACAAAGTTGGATCGCCTGCGCAAAGCGGAGTACTTGGTGCTGCCGAAATTGTAATAGGTGCAACTACTGTTGGTGAAACTGTAACAGTAGGTGTACCTGTATTACCTGTACCTACGCAAGTACAATTATCTTCGGCAACTACAGAAACTAAATTGTAAGTAGTAGTTGCAGCAGGTGTAACTGGAATATTAGCACCACTTACATACCCTGTAATTGTTCTAGGAAAACCCGGGGTTGCGGGAACAGCACCGATAACTACTTTGTAAGTAGGAGAGCTGCCACCGGTAATATCAACTTTTAAGTTAACTGTAGAACCTGTACAGGTAGTTGGATTTATCTGAGTAAAACTGGTATAAACTGCATTATCAATACCAATAAAATCAGAATTAGCCCCTGCCGGACCACCATTTGTTACAAAATATCGGAATGCTAAACGGCCGGAAATACCGGCTGCTGGTAAACCAGACATGGTAACATTAAATTGCGTCCATGCAGTCGGATATCCTGTACCGGTTAAATTCGGGTTGATATCTAATAACAAAGTAGCAAAATCACCAACAGTTGTTTCATTAGTCCCAACATTTACACTGGCACCGCTTGTACTCATTCTTAACTGTAATCTGTCAGGAAATGTGCCAGTAGTTGTTCTGGTATAGAATGAAAACCTGTCTCCATTTTTTAAAGTAGTAGTTGGTGCAAATAACCAGTTACTGATTGTACCAGTACCGGTTGTATTATTAAAATTAGCAGAAATTTTTCCAGCTCCGCTCTGGGGTGGAAACACTGTAGAATTTGTTTGTGCCCAGCCTGTCAAACCAACTGGGTTGCTTAGGTTTTGAACATTCCAGCCTGCAGGAGGTATAGTACCATCAAATTGCTCATTTATAAGATTTACCGGCGGACCTGCTATTTGCGCCTGGCTTAAAACAGATGATGTTGGCGAAGTACATGATGGTGGCGGCGTACAATTAATGCCACTAACCACTAAGCTGTAGCTGTCACATGCCGTAGCTACCTGGGCACCGTTAACTACAATTACTACTGTAGCATTTGCTGCAAGCGTAAAATTATAAGTTACTGCGCCAGAACCTACAAGAGAACTTAATCCACCATCGGCAATATAGTTTGTGCATAAATTAGCAGGATTAAAACTGCCTAAATAAGCTACAGAAAAAACATCACCTGTAGTTCCATTAGCATTGTAGGTAACAGTTACACACTGGCTTGAACAAGTTTGGTTGGTAAAAGTATAAGTATCATAATAAAAAGGTCCGGTTCCAAAAGGCCCGGGGCAAACTTTAGTAGAACCGCAAACAGAAGCTACGCCATCACGGAAAAAACGGCCGTTGTTTAATGTTAAATCTGTTGAAGCCAATGAACCACTAAACGTACAAACATCAGTTAAACCATTTGGGACTGGGGTAGAATTGGTTGCCTGAATCCTTTGAGTTAATCCGGGATTTTTGGCAAATTTCTCTGCAATTTGCTTGTTAATTGCAGATACATCCGAAGCCTCAACTGCTCCCATTGCAGCAGCTGTTGATAATCTTTTTGCTGCAGGCCTTTCCTGTACAACTGTTTTTTGATTTGCCGGAACTGCCGGTCGCTCTGTAGGAAAGCCTTTTTTGGCACTGGCGGGTTTTGATAAAGACCCCTCCTGCCCAAAAGAGGCTTTAAAAGAAATGCTCAAAACAAGAATCGAAAGAAACGTTTTGAGCAAAAACACTTTAAAGTCTTTTAGTGTAGTTGTTTTTTGCATAAAAAATGTTTTAGTTTGTTTGTGTACATTGCATACACCTGGATAGACTAGTCTCGGGAATTAAGCAGTGCAGTTCAGGTAGTACAGAACTAAAGGTAATAACTTTAACTTAAAATTGTATAAATTTCATTCTGTTTTTTACAAAAACATTTATGAATGAAGCTTTTGGTTAACAAATGTGTTAACAACTTTTCTTAAAATCAGAATTAATGGTTGAAAAATCAGTGACTACTGAAGAGATTGTAATAATAATTGATTAAAATTTTGTAGAGAAGATATTTTAAGATCTGCAGCATTCCATTTTAGTTCTTTAGCGCTGCGGGGGGCAGGCACAACCACACACTTCATTCTGGCCGCTTTTGCTGCAATAATTCCATTAAATGAATCTTCAAAACAAATGCATTCAGTTGGGGCCGAGTTAAGTTCCTTTGCACAATTTAAATAAACCTCGGGGTGTGGCTTACCGTATTGCAGGCTTGCAGCAGATGAAATGGCATGCAGGTGATTTCGGATTTGTAATAAATTAATAGCCACATCAATTAAATTTAAAGGAGATGATGAGGCTAATCCAATTTTAAAATTTTTTTCAATAAAAAAATTAAAAATATGCGATAAGCCTGGCATAGGCTTGCCTTTTTTTAAAACCAATTCAATAACTTTTTCTGTAATCTCTTTTTCAATAAGCTCAGCATCTGTTAGCGGAATTTTAAAATAATCAAACCACCAGCTGATAAACTCTTTGGTACGTAAGCCAGTGGTAGTGGCATATTGCTGAGGAGTTAACTTAATTCCATACCCCATAAATATTTCTGTAGCTGCTTCGTCCCAAAGTGGTTCAGAATCTATCAGTAATCCATCCATATCAAAAATTACAGTTGTAAGTTGCATAACTGCAAATATATTAACTTCATAGTGTGATTGATTTTACAGATGACAATTTTATATTTGAAAACACAATTATAAATTGCATTGTTGTCGGGAATAATTTTGTTTTATGAAAAGATGGCTTGCTAATTTAAAAGAATCAAAAATTATTAAGGGAGCAGTGTATGCTATAGTGGGATTATTTTCGTACCCCGGATTAAATATAATTAACCGCCTCGAAATTAAAGGGATGGAAAATCTCCAAAACCTGCCTAAACAAAATGTACTTTTTGTAAGTAATCATCAAACTTACTTTGCAGATGTAATAACTTTTTTACACATTTTTTGTGCAGTAAGCTGGCGTAAAAAAAATAAACTGGGGGTTCCTTATTATTTACTGTGGCCTTTTACCAGAGTTAAATATGTTGCAGCAGAAGAAACCATGAAAAGCGATTGGTTAAGTAAATTATTCAGTCTTGCAGGAGCTATAACAGTAAAGCGTACATGGCGTGCAAACGGGCAGGAGGTTAGACGTGGACTCGATGCGTCGGATACACGAAAAATTGAAAGTGCTTTGCAAAAAAACTGGGTAATAACTTTTCCGCAGGGTACTACAAAACCTTTTGCACCCGGCAGAAAAGGAACAGCTTTTATTATTAAACAACACCAGCCAATAGTTATACCGGTTGTTATAAATGGTTACTGGCGTGCCTTTAATAAAAAGGGGTTAAAGTTTAAAAAGAAAGGCTCTTTATTATCGGTGACTTTTAAGGAGCCACTGCAAATTGATTACAACGACACCACCGAAAATATTTTAGCTGTTGTAATGGACGCCATTGAACAAAGCAAAAAATTTATGCTGAAAGGCAAACATCATTTAATGAATGCTATCGATAAATAAATTAATCTTTTGTAAACAAAGCTTTTAATTCATCAGCATCCTGTGCTTTCATTTTTCCGCCCAGTACCAAACGTAATTGTCTTCTTCTTAATGCGCCTTCAAAAAGTTTCTTTTCTTCTTCTGTTTCCGGTATAAGTTGATTTACTTTTCGGGGTTTGCCATTGGGGTCTAAAGAAACAAAAGTGTAATACGCTTCGTTACTTTTATATTTATATTGCTGAATGGCATCTTCGCCCCACACATTCATATGTACTTCCATACTGCTGTTAAAAGACCGGGTAACTTTTGCTTCAATATGTACCACATTGCCAATTTTAATAGGGCTTTCAAAAGAAATATTATCAACAGATGCTGTTACTACTGGCGCACTGCAATGCTTCATTGCAGCTAATGCTGCGGCAATATCCATCCAGTACATTAACCTGCCACCCATTAAATTTCCAAAATTATTAGTGTCGTTGGGCAGCACCAATTCCGTCATTACCACTGTTGATTCGCTTGCTTTTTTCTCCATGTATTTTTTTGTAAAGATAGGCTGATTTATAAAAGCTGATAGCATTACAAATATTTTTCGCATCTTTTCCAGTATGCGGAAAAGGAAGGATAATAATCCGTTACCTCCGGAAATAAAGTTTCATACTCTTCCACAGTGCCGTGGTAATGTAAAAATGCAGGATGTGATTTAAAAATTAATTTTCCTTCCTTAACCATTGCTGCCAGTTCATCAAATTCGCCAACGAAAATTTGAATGTCATTAATATTTTTTGCTAAGTCGATAAAAAATTTCAACACTTTCTCGCTCACGGGAAATTTTTTAAAGTGAGAAGGCTCCAGTAATAAAATTCTATTTACATTTTTTTCAGCATGCCATAATGGATCCAGATTATAGGAGTTGTAAACCAGTGTGGGCAAATCTCTGTTTACAACAGGTAATGCTGTTTCCGGCAATTCCATTTGAGGAACAAAATTATTTTTTTTCGATAGCGCTTTAGGTATTTCTATTGTTACCAGTTTTTCGTATGAAGTATCTAAAAAAGTATTTTGCTGATAATTTTTACTATACTTATTTATATTTTCCTGGTTACAGTAATATTTTTTTGAGGAGAAGGTTGCGGCTACCCATTGCCAGCTTAAACTGTTACTGGCTAAATCACCATCTAATAAATGATAGTACATCCATTGAGAAGGAAGTAACCAATGTGCTTTACCAATATTGCAGCTAATGGACGCAATATACATTCTAAAATGATTGTGGATGTAGCCTGTGCTGTATAGTAATTCAATACTTTTATCAATAGCAATAATTCCGGTAGCACCATTTTCAACAGCCGCTATCATTTGGCGGTGGGCAGTATCTGTTTGCTCATGTTTTAAATCAGTGAATATTTTATCGCCGGCATTTTGCCATATTCTTTGCCAGTATTCTCTCCATGCCAGCTCCTGCAATAATTTTACTGCCCGGCAAGCAATATGTGTTTTTAAAATTTGTGCTTTTACCTGCGGCAAACTAATTACTCCTCTTGAAATATACGGCGATAAATAAGTTACCGACCCGTCAAGAAAATTTCTTGTGGCGGCATATTTATCGGGATTAATATTTTCCAGAGTTTCAATTATTTTTTTATAACTGGTAGAAAAATTCATTTTATCTTTTAGATATTTTATTGTGAGTGATGGTTTTTTGCATAGTGCATCTAAACCGGTTTACCCCATCACTGCGGAGGGCTGTATGTTTAGTAACTCTGCCATGCGTCCGTTTACGCCACATTTTAAAACTGCCGGCTTTCATTTCTTTTCTCATCAATGCAATCACATCTTTTTCTTTTAAACCAAATTGTATTTCTATGGCTTCAAAAGTTGTACGGTCTTCCCATGCCATTTCAATTATGCGGTCAATATCATTATCTTTTAAAATAATAGCGTTCATTACTTATTTATTTTTTCTGCATCTTTCGCTGCAGTATTTTACTTCGTTCCAAGCTTTTGCCCATTTTTTGCGCCAGCTGAAAGGCCTGTTGCAGGTAATGCAAATTTTAACCGGCAAATCTGTTTTCTTTTTTGTCACAGGCTTTTTAAATATTTTTCTGCTGTATTAATATGTGCCTGTTGTTTTTGTGCCGGCATCTTATCAAATATTTTTACCAGCATGCCTAATCTCGGGTTACTTAAAAAGAAATTTCGGTGTACATGCATAAAGCGCCAGAATAAACCATCCCAAATTGTTGTCCAATCCCCTTTTTCGTAATCGCTCATTTTTAATAAATAATTGCTCCCGCTTATGTAAGGTTTAGTAGTCATTAAGCCGCCATCTGCAAATTGTGTCATTCCATATACATTAGGTACCATTACCCAATCATATGAATCAATAAACAATTCCATAAACCACCGGTACACCTCATCGGGATCAAACTCACAAAGCAGCATAAAATTTCCCAATACCATCAATCTTTCTATATGATGACAATAACCTGTTTGTAACACTTTTTTTACAACATTATCAATGGGCAAAATGCCGGTATCACCCTTCCAGAAAGCTTCAGGTATTTTGCGGTTAAACCCCCAGTAATTCTTTGTACGTTGTATGCTGCCTTCTCTTTCATACACAATGCGAATAAATTCACGCCAACCTATTATTTGCCTTATAAAACCTTCCAGCGAATTGAGGGGGACATTGTATTTTGCTGCTGCGGTAATGGCTTTTGAAATAATCTGGCCTGGTTCCAGCAATCCAATATTTAACATGGGGCTGATTACAGCATGATGTAAAAAATGTTCTTTAGCCACAATAGCATCTTCATAAAGACCAAATTTTTCAAAGCGTTCTTTAAAAAAATCATCCAGCCATTTTTCTGCAGTGGCAAAATCTGTTGGATAAATAAATTTTTCGATAGAACCATAATTATCTGCAAAATTTTTAGCCACATATAATTTTGCTTCTTCAACAAATTTATTTTCTTTCACAAAACTTATTACAGGAGCTTTTTGTTTTACAGGAAACTTCATGCGGTTATCTGCATCATAAGTCCATTGTCCGCCTTCGGGACCACCAGATGCGTCTAATAAAATATTTCTTTTTTTGCGTTGCTCTGTATAAAATCCTGTTTGAAAATAAGTTTTCTTTTTATCGAAGTAAGTTTTTACATCAGGCAGTGTATTTAAAAAATTTGGTGTGTTGTATTCGGTCAGGTTTATTTTATTTTTTTTGCAGGCAGAAACTATTCTTTTCTTCAGCCAGTTATCCGCAACATCTGCAAAATGAATGGTAGTAATTTTTTGTTGGTGGAGGTTTGCAATTAAACATCTCACATCACTTAATTCATTTACAGCATCAATGTATTCAATGGTTATTTTTTTATGGATAAGATAATCAGCATACAATTTCATAGAAGCCCGGTGCAGCACTAATTTTTGCTGGTGAAATTTATATTTATTAAAAAACAGGGTTTCCTCTATTAAATAAATTTTATTGCCCGTAAGTATGGCAGGATGATTTTTAAAAAGCTGGTGTGGAAATATAAGCGTTACTGCCTTCATAATAATTTGAAGAATTTAAACAAAATGAAAGCTGTTTTGTTTAGTTTTTTAAAAATACTTAATTATGGAAAGTTTAAAAGGAAAGAATATTTTATTAGTTGGTGCTACAGGTGGCATTGGTTCTAAAACCGCAAAACTCCTTGCTAATAGTGGCGCCATACTTTTTTTGGCTGCCAGAAATGAAGAGAAACTTAACCAGGTGGCGAGAGATTGCGGTATCGAAAAGGAAAAAACATTTGTTTTAGATATTTCTCAGATACAGGCGGTAAATGAATTGAAAGAAAAATATTTTCAGCAATTATCTGCTATTGATATTTTAATAAATGCCGCAGGCATCGGTATAATTAAAACTATGGATACACTTGACGAAACAGATTTTTTGCGTTCCTTGAATTATAATTTATATGCCCCATTTTTATTGGTAAAAGCTTTTTTACCTGCAATGAAAACAGTAAAAAAAGGGTTGATCATAAATATTCCCGGTGTGTTGGGCAAAGTGCCTATGGCAGGTGCAGCCGCTTACAGCGCAAGCAAATATGGATTGGTGGGTATGATGCAAAGCATACGGGAAGAATTAAAAAGAACTGATATACGCATTACCAATTTATTTTTAGGAGGTGTTGACTCTCCTTTTTGGGATACGATTGATTTAAAGGTGCAACGGGATAAGATGGTGCAGGCAGAAGAAGCCGCCAAAGCAATTTGGTTTTTATGCCAGCAGCCTGCAAGTGGTGTAGTTAGCGAAATGGTACTGCAGCCATTTAATCACCAGGCAATATAATTTTCAAAAATGCGGTTTTTTTTATAAGTACGTTGTGTTATAATTTTAAATGTGTTGTTTTATTTGGCAGTTCGTTTTCAATATTCGAATTTCGAACATTGAATTGTAAATTATGAGCGAACAAAATAGTACCATCTCTTTCGAAAATACAGCAATTGCTTTTGCACATAAAAGTAATGGCGAACTTAAAAAAGCCCATTTTCTTTTTTCCTCAATGGGCAAACCATGGCTGGTAAATTTAGGTTTAAAAATTACGCCTGTAGCTATTAAATTGCATTTGCCCTTTACAAAAACGGTTATCCGTAAAACAATTTTTCAGCAATTTGTTGGTGGCGAAACTTTGGAAGAAACTGCAAAAGTGGCTGATAAATTAGAAGCATATAATGTAAAAGTAATTTTAGATTATGGCGTAGAAGGAAAAGAAGGCGAAGAAAATTTTAACCATGCTCGGGATGAATTTATTAAAGTGATTGACTATGCAGCTACACAAGCCAATATTCCTTTTATCAGTATTAAAGTGACGGGTTTTGCAAGATTTTCTTTATTAGAAAAAATAGATGCATCCATGCATTCATTAGAAGGTACTTTAATGAAAAGGTATCTAAGGGCAGTAATGTTACTGTCCACAGACGAAAAAAAGGAATGGCACCTTGTTCGCTTAAGAATGTTGCATGTGTGCGCCGAAGCAGATAAAAAAAACATTGGTGTACTGGTTGATGCAGAAGAAACCTGGATACAGGATCCAGTAGACGCACTTACACTTTTAATGATTGATACTTTTAACAAAAGAAAAGCTGTAGTGTTTAATACCCTGCAATTATACAGGCACGACAGGTTACAATTTTTAAAAGACTCTTACACTGCTGCCGTAGAAAGAAATTTTATTTTAGGAGCAAAATTAGTAAGAGGTGCTTATATGGATAAAGAAAGGGCCCGTGCTGCTGCTATGAATTATCCATCACCTATACAACCCAACAAGGAAGCCTGCGACAAAGATTATAATGAAGCGGTGGCATTTTGTATTGACCATCTCGATAAAATTTTTGTAATTGTTGCATCGCATAACGAATACAGCAATTTATACACTACACAATTGCTTGATAAAAAACACTTACCGCATAATCATCCGCATGTACATTTTTCGCAATTGTATGGCATGAGCGATAATATTACTTTTAATCTTGCAAAGTCAGGTTGTTCAGTTAGTAAATACTTACCCTTTGGCCCAATAAAAGATGTAATTCCGTATTTAATGCGCCGGGCACAGGAAAACAGTTCTGTTGCAGGCCAAACAGGGCGTGAGCTTAATTTGATTACAAAAGAAATGGAGAGACGTAGTAATTCTACTATACAGGGCTAGTATAAATACGATTTGTTTAAAACAAGCTATTAATGGTTTACCTTTGATTTGGAAACTAACTGTAACAAATTTGCGATTAATATTAACTGTCTGCTTAAATTTTTTGCTATCTGTATTAATGGCACAGGTAAAAAGTTTGCCTGCCGTAAAAATTACTCAACCCATAAAAATTGATGGAGAGTTAAATGACGAAGCCTGGAAAAATGTAGGTGCTGTTGGAGATTTTATAACTTACTTTCCTGAACCCGGCAAACCATCACGCCGCAAAACTTTTATTAAAATAACTTATGATAATGAAGCTGTTTATGTGGGGGCTTACATGTATGATAATGCCGAAGATATACGTAAGCAGGTTACTGCCAGAGATGTATTGAGGGATGTGGATTATGTAACTGTGGGTTTTGATACTTATCACGACAGGCAAAATGCTTTTATTTTCATTGTTTCTGCTGCAGGTGTACAAGCCGATGCAAAAGAATCTAATGGTGGCGTTGGAGCTACAGGGTTCGACAGAACATGGAATGCAGTATGGGAGAGCAGTGTTAGTATTAAAAAAGACGGATGGGTTGCGGAAATGAAAATTCCTTTTAGCGCTATCAGGTTTAGTAAAAGTAAAGAACAGGACTGGGGTATAAACTTTGCCCGCTTTTGCCGTAAAGAAAATGAGAACAGTATCTGGAGTCCGCAGGATCCTAAAATAAATGGTGATGTTAACCAATGGGGCGATTGGATGGGGCTAAAAAATATAAGCCCGCCATTTCGTTTATCTTTTTTACCTTATGTTTCCGGCGGCGTTAGGGTTTCGCCTACCGCAAAAGGTAATGTGTCAGAAGTTTTAAAAAGTGGCGGTATGGATGTTAAGTATGGCATTAACGAAAGCTTTACTTTAGACATGACCCTGATACCGGATTTTGCACAGGTGCAAAGTGATAACGTGTATTTAAACCTCTCCCAATTTGAAATTAAGTTTGAAGATTTTCGTCCATTTTTTACAGAAGGTACCGAGCTGTTTAACAAAGCAGGCTTATTTTATTCCCGTCGTATTGGGGCTGCACCGGGTGGGGTAAATTCAGTTTTAAACAAGTATGGTAACGATACTAGTTACCACATAGATAAAAACCCGGGCATTACCAGGTTGTACAATGCCACAAAATTTTCGGGTCGTAACAGAGATAACCTGGGTATAGGAATATTTAATGCAGTATCTGTACCCATGTATGCAAAAATTACAGATCTTAGAAATGGCAGAGATTCCAGCATTTTAACTGAAGCACTCACCAATTATAATATTGTTGTTTTAGACCAGGTTTTAAAAAACAGGTCATCTATCAGTTTTACCAATACCAATGTTTTACGCAAAGGCAATAATAGAAATGGTAATGTAAGCAGTGTGGATTTATCTTTATTTGATAAAAAAAATACGTACAATTTTGGCCTGGCCGGAAAATTTAGTACAGTATGGGGAAATAACATTACCAAAAACGGTTTTAAAGGCGTTACAAGTTTTGGAAAAATAAGCGGCCTGGTTAGGTACAATGGTTTGCTTAATGTAGAGAGTGATACTTACGACCCTAACGATTTAGGTTTTTTACTTAACAATAATAAAATTGAATACTCGGGCGGATTAAGTTATAATATATTGAAGCCCACCAAAAAATTTATCAATCAAATTTACAGCACAACGTTTAGAAATGCTTACTTGTACAAACCATTTAACTGGACGGGTTTTACTGTTGGTGCAAGTGCTCTTTTGGTATTTAAAAACTTTTGGGATGTAACTTTTCAATTTCAAAGCAAGCCACTTTGGAGCAACGATTATTTTGTTAACTCCAGCAGATATAACGGTTATTTTTTAAAGAGAACACCATTTTATTATTTTGGTATTAATGGAAGTACCGACAGCCGGAAAAAATTATATTTTACTTACCTTCTAGGTGCTGCAGAATCTCCTTTACCAAAAGATCCGTACTGGACCTCGAGTGCTTCATTGCAATACAGGGCAAGCACGAAATTTTTAGTAACAGCCAGCATGGCGATAGAGCAGGACAGGGGCAGCTGGGGCTGGGCATTTATGAATAATGCTAATGGCTCTCCGGTAATTTCCCGCCGTAATTTAAAAACCAACACGGGCATTGTAAGTGCACAATATAATTTTACAAAGCGTATGAACTGGACGGTGAGGCTGCGCCATTACTGGTCGGCATTAAACAATACCAATTTTTATAATTTAAAGAGCGATGGTTACTGGGATGAAATACCTTTCATACAAAATAAAAATTTAAGCCTCAATACCTTTAATGTAGATATGTTTTATACCTGGGATTTTTTACTGGGCAGCAGGATAACTTTATCGTGGAAAAACGCATTGGGCAATAACGTTAATATCAATCCTTACAACAACTTAACCTATCTCAAAAATTTTAGCCAATCAGTTAGCAATCCACACAGCAACGAAGTAAATTTAAAAATTGTTTATTTTTTAGATTACCTGAACCTAAAAAATAAAAAGTAAACAATAAATTGCTATTAGCTTTGAAATAATTTATAAACCACTTAACTTGGTAAAAATTATTTTATATGAATGAAGAAACTACCAAAGATTTATTAACTTATGATGAGCAGGGTAAAGCAAAATTACCGTCAGGCTTAAATGTGCTTACTATTTTAACTTTTATTGGCTGTGGGGTTTTTGGATTATTTACTTTACTGTTACCGGTGATATACAAATTTTCACTGGGCATGATGGAGAAAGCAACCAGTTCAGGTCAAGATATTTCTGCTAAAGATTTGGCAGAAATGGAAAAAGGGAAAGCAGCAATAGAGTTAGCACAAGCAAATATGGTTCCTCTTATTGCAATTGGAATGGTGGGTATTATATTATGTTTTGTTGGGGCTTTGTGGATGCGTAAGCTTAAAAAAGATGGTTACTGGATATATGTTGCCGGTGAGCTGGCGCCATTATTAGGAAGTGTATTAATTATGGGAACAGCTCAATTTACAGGTATCGGCAGTGTTTTAATGGCAGTGGGATTTCCAGTACTTTTTGTTATTCTCTACACCATGCAGCGAAAATATCTTACCAAATAAAATAAAAAAACCGGAGCATTAAACTCCGGTTTTTTTATTGAGATATTTTGAGAGTGTAAATCTTTACCACGCCTTACTCTTTACACCATTCAATAATTTTATAAAATACAAATGCTTGTTTTCAAAATAATCAGGCTTTGTATTTTCTTTTTTTAGCAGTACCGGCCTAAAATTATAATCGCAGAATACTTTAAAAGATTTATCATTAATACGGTTAATAAAATCATCCGGATATTTTGTAAGCAGTTTGGTAAACATATAAGTTGTTTCAAAGCCTTTAAAAACCATATCCCCCGGTTTAATTTTATATTTTTTTAAATAAACACTGGTCAGCATTTTACTGTAACTGTCCCATTTGTTATTAAAATATGGCGAAGTAAAGTAAACAGGAAAGCCATCAAAATCATTCTTTTTTTGTAAAGATGCAAACCCATCCCAGTTGGGCATGCCAATTAAAGTAATGGGATAAGTTTCAAATAAATTATAACAGGCTGTTGCAAGGCCAGTGGCAAAACTTTCATCAAGGCTGCCTCCAATAATTACAGATTGCCGGTTACTGTCTAATTTATTTTTTAAAATATCCGAAGAGAAAGTGCTGTCGGTATTCAGCTGTTGTATATTCAATAAAGCTTTACCGTCCTGTTCATTAAGCGTTTTGAAATATGCAGCTACCTTGTCTTCCTGTTGGCCTTTTTTTCTGCATAAATAAATTATGTCTGTGCCATGACTTTGTAACAGGTAGCTGTAAATAGCTTCGCAATGTGCTTTAAGGGTAGAGTTAATAATAACAGTAAAAGGGTTTGCTGTTATGCCACCATCGTTAGGGTAAGTTGCAGAAATAAAAGGAATGTTTTTTAACAAAGCAAAATCGGCCAGTTGCTTATAATCCATATCTCTAACCGAACCAATTATTAAATCAAGACTGTCTAATTTTTTGTTATTAATAAGATAAACGATGTTTTTGGTATAAGATTTAGAATCATAAATAAAAGCTTCTACATTTTCTTTACCCATTTTCATGGAGTCTAAAGCAATTTGGGCCCCTTGTATAAATTCAACAGAAGGCGCAATAAATTTTGGAACACCCTGCGTATATCGTAAAGTGTTATTGCTGAAAATAGAATCTAAATAAAGCGGTGCAAAAATTGCCACACGGTACGTGGGCATTTTTTTGATAGTATCAATCTGAGCGGTTGCCTTAAAAGCAAAAGCGAATGACGTTAAAATAATTACTCCAGCTATAAATTTCTTACCCATAAAAAATATTCTAAATCTTAAATTCAAACTTTAAACTAAACTCTAAACCTCTAAACGACTAAACCTCTAAACCCTAATTACAAATTCCCCATTCCTTAAAATCACTCCCATTCAATAGTTGCCGGAGGTTTACTGCTAATATCATACACCACACGGTTTATTCCTCTTACGTTGTTAATTATTTCATTGGATATATCGGCTAAAAATTCATACGGTAAATGTGCCCAGTCTGCTGTCATTCCATCAACCGAAGTTACTGCTCTTAATGCCACAGTAAATTCATACGTTCTTTCATCACCCATTACGCCTACACTCTTTACCGGTAGTAAGATAGTACCCGCCTGCCAAACCGTTGCATACAAATTATATTTCTTCAATCCATTTATATAGATAGCATCTGCCTCTTGCAATAACCGTACCTTTTCCTCAGTAACTTCTCCCAAAATTCTTATACCCAAACCCGGCCCGGGAAAAGGGTGACGGTTAATCATTTGTTGTGGTATCCCAAGTTCTGTACCAACTCTTCTTACTTCATCTTTAAATAAAGAACGTAATGGTTCTACCAGTTCTAATTTCATGGTGTCGGGCAATCCTCCAACATTGTGGTGGCTTTTTATTGTTGCCGATGGCCCATGTACCGAAAGCGATTCAATTACATCCGGATAAATAGTGCCCTGTCCCAATAATTCCACACCCTCAATTTTATGTGCTTCCTGGTCAAAAATTTCAATAAACCCTCCGCCAATAGCTTTTCGTTTTTCTTCCGGGTCAATTTTACCGGCAAGTTTGGTGTAAAAATGTTCCCTTGCATTAATGCCTTTTACATTAATGCCCAACTCTGCATAAATTTCCAGCACTTCTTCAAATTCATTTTTACGCAATACGCCATTATCAACAAAAATGCCATACAGGTTTTCGCCAATGGCACGGTGTATCAATGTTGCAGCAACGGTACTGTCCACTCCGCCACTTAATGCCATAATTACTTTTCTGTTACCAATTTGTTTTTTAAGTGCTGCAACGGTATCGGTAATAAAATGTTCGGGTGTCCAGTTTTGGGTGCACCCACAAATGTTTACTAAAAAATTCTTTATAATTATTTTGCCTTCGGCAGAATGGTATACTTCCGGATGAAACTGTAAGCCGTAAAGCGGCTTATCATTATTTATATTTTTTTGTTTCTCACCTTCGCTAATATCTTCGCTGGTTCCCCCTTCAGGGGGCGGAGGGGGCTGTGTTTGTTTAAAAGCAGCTACAGGAATACTTTCGGTAGTACCTAATAATTCAAATCCATCGGGTAATACTTTAATCGTATCGCTGTGGCTCATCCATACTTGCGATGTTGCCGATACATTTTGTAATAAACTGTCTTCCTTTGTTTTTGTAAAGATGGCACGGCCATATTCTCTTTTTTCGCTTTTATCAACCCTGCCACCAAATAATTTTGCTGTAAGCTGGGCGCCATAGCAAATACCCAGTACCGGCACTTTTTCCACCATTGCTTTTACATCAACCACCAATGCTTTTTCTTCATTAACCGAAAAAGGCGAACCTCCCAAAATAATACCTTTTAGTTCCGACCCGTAAATTATTGTTTTATTGTAAGGCACAATTTCGCAGTAAACATTGGCTTCCCTAACTGTACGGGCAATTAACTGGGTGTATTGTGATCCAAAATCGAGAATAAGAATTTTTTCTGTCATAGAGTTGCGAAGGTAAATAATTAGTTGAATGGTATAGGAATTAGACTGGCAGGTTTTTATATTTGCTTAAAAATATTTAACCATGAAACAACTATTAGTAATTCTATCCGCTTTTTTACTGTTAAACTCCTGCGATTACACCACAGGCAGCGGCAACGTAATAACCGAAACAAGAAATGTTGGGGATTTTAACAGCATTTCTGCCAGCAGCTCATTTGATGTAGAAGTAAAAATTGGGCCTGTTGCCGAAGTAAGGGTTGAGGCCGATGATAATATAATGGAACATATTGTTACTAAAGTATCGGGAAATGAATTGAGGATAAAAATAGAGGGCATGCACAGTTTAAATAATGTACACATGAAGGTATTTATCACCACGCCATCATTGATACGTATTAACGCAGATGAATCTGCAACCGTAAAAGTATTAGATGTATTGAAGGGTGCAGGGAAGCTTAGTTTTACGGCAACCAGTTCCGCAGATATTGAGGCAGAGGTTGATGCGCCTGAAGTGGAGGCTGAAGCTAACAGTTCCGGGTCGGTTACTTTGAGTGGTAAAACAAAAAATTACAAAGCACAGGTTTCCAGCAGTGGCGATATAAAATCGGCCGGGCTTTTAAGCGAAAATGCAGATGTGGAAGCCAGCAGCAGCGGCAGTGCCGATGTATATGCAAGCGTAACACTTAATGCCGATGCCAGCAGCAGTGGCAGTATAGATTACCACGGCGGCGCAGCTGTAAAACAATCGGTAAGCAGCAGCGGTAGTGTGGAGAAAAAAGAATGAAAATAGATTAATTCCCCAATTAGTGCGCTAAAGATAGCCAGCGAAATGTACCTTTTTTAACCCACATTTCGCTGGCTATCTTTTTTTATCTTAACAGAGGCAATGGTGGAACGAAGGTTAAAACAGTAATGAAATATGCTGTGTAATTAAACATTCAAATATAAAAGGTTTGGACCTTTATATAGAAAGTATGTTATTTCTTTCGGTTTTTTATCCCCAAAAATCCAACCAATCAAAAAAAACTTCCCTTATTACTTTGCTATTACAAATACAGCCCTTACCTTTGCACTCCAAATTAAAAAAACGGTAATTCTAAAGTTCTTTAAATATGTCACAGAGAATCAGAATCAAACTACAGTCTTACGATCATAACCTGGTTGATAAATCAGCTGAAAAGATTGTAAAAACTGTTCGCAGTACAGGTGCAGTAGTAACAGGACCAATTCCTTTACTTACACACAAGAAAATTTTTACTGTATTGCGTGCCCCTCACGTTAATAAAAAGGCACGTGAGCAGTTTCAACTGTGTACACATAAACGTTTATTAGATATTTACACCAGCAGCAGCCGTACGGTAGATGCTTTAAGTAAGTTAGACTTACCAAGTGGTGTGGATGTTGAGATCAAAGCATAATGAACTTCTCCGCACTGTCATACTGAGCACAGTCGAAGTAGCGGAGAAAGCATACGCTAAGTTCTTAAAAAAGAAAAAAATATTGAACATCTAACTCCTTTGTCAGGCTGAGCTTGTCGAAGTCTAAAAGGGAGCGCTGGATAAAAAAAAGATACAATGAAAAGTATTATTGGAAAGAAAATTGGCATGACCAGTATCTTCGACACCACAGGTAAACAAACTGCGGTTACCATTATAGAAGCTGGTCCATGCGTTGTTACGCAAAAGAAAACCGTTGAAACAGATGGTTATAATGCTCTCCAAATAGCATTCGGCGATAAAAAAGAAAAGCACTCCTTAAAGTCAGAAACCGGGCACTTTGCCAAAGCCCAAACATCTCCTAAAAAATTCGTTCAGGAAATACGCAATAGCGAAATAGATAAAGCAGTAGGTGAAACTATTACTGTGGATATTTTTGCCGAAGGTGATGCCATCGAAGTTGTTGGTACCACAAAAGGTAAGGGTTTTCAGGGTGTGGTTAAGCGTCACGGCTTTAGTGGTGTGGGTGGTCAGTCTCACGGTCAGCACGACAGGTCAAGAGCTCCCGGTTCTATCGGTAACTCATCTGACGCCAGCCGTGTATTTAAAGGCATGCGCATGGGTGGCCGTATGGGGCAGGACAGAGTGACTATGAAAGGATTGAAAGTAGTAAAGATATTCGCTGAAAAGAATTACATATTAGTTAGCGGTTCAGTACCGGGCCATAATGGTTCAATTGTTTTAATTCAAAAATAAGCAACCGGCCGCTGGCCAATAAAAATAAGTACAATGCAAGTAGACGTTTTAAATATAGAAGGAAAAAAGACTGGAAGAACAGTTGAGTTACCGGAAGAGATTTTTGGTATCGAACCCAACGACCACGTTATTTATCTTGCCGTAAAGCAATACCAGGGTGCACAGCGTCAGGGTACGCACAAGGTAAAAACACGTATGGAAGTTAAAGGTTCTTCTAAAAAATTACACAAGCAAAAAGGTACTGGTGGTGCCCGTAAAGGTAACCTGCGTAACCCTTTGTATAAAGGTGGTGGTAGCATTTTTGGTCCAAAGCCACACAAGTATGATATCAAATTGAATCAGAAAGTAAAGACTTTGGCTAAAATGAGTGCTTTGGCTTATAAAGCAAAAGACAACGCCATTTTTGTGATAGAAGATATGAAAATGGATACTCCAAAAACAAGTGTTTTTACTTCAATGATGAAGAACCTGGGAGTTAACGGAAAAAAATCTTTGTTTGTAATACCTGAAGATAATTACAATTTGTATTTGAGCCTTAGGAATGTGGCTAATGTAAATGGTACATTAATAAGAGACATTAATACTTACGACATAATTAATGCTAACGTGTTAGTGTTAACCGAAAATGCAGCAAAAGTATTTACAGCAGAAGAAGCAGAAGCATAAGCCCCTATCCCCTAAGGGGGGAAAAGGAGAGTAATAAAAAAATAAAATATCATCTTCCCAAAACCTTTTATGGATAGGGACAAAATTAAAAGACAATGAACCCGTCTGACATTTTAATAAAGCCGATTTTATCTGAAAAAGCTAACAAGCAAACAGAAAAACAAAACCGTTACTCTTTTGTAGTGGACAAAAAGGCTAATAAACTGGAAATTAAAAAAGCTGTAGAATTATTTTATGGTGTGCAGGTTAGCAATGTTAATACTATTGTAGTGCCATCAAAAGCTAAAGCAAAATATACAAAAGCCGGATTTATAGTTGGCCGTAAGCCTTCTAAAAAGAAAGCAATTGTAACTGTTGCAGAAGGTGAAACAATTGACCTTTACGGCAGCGGCATTTAGCCCCTATCCCCTGAAGGGGAAAAGGAGAAGAAGAAATTATATAATGAATGGTAATCAATTACCGCAAAAATTGAAAATATAAAATAGTAACAATGGCACTTAGAAAATACAAACCAACAACAGCAGGTACCCGATGGAGAATTGGTAATGCGTACGAAGAGATTACTACCAACGTACCTGAAAAATCTTTGTTGGAAAAACAAAAGAATACTGCAGGCCGAAATTCCCAGGGCAGAAGAAGCATGCGTTACATGGGTGGTGGTAATAAAACCATGTACCGTATTATAGATTTTAAAAGAGATAAGAAAAATATTCCTGCAGTAGTTAAAACTATTGAGTACGATCCAAACCGTACAGCATTTATTGCATTAGTTAATTACGCTGACGGAGAAAAAAGATACATCATTGCACCACAGGGTTTACAGGTTGGCCAAACAGTTATGAGCGGCGATACTGTAGCACCGGAATTAGGAAATGCATTGATCTTTAAAAACATGCCTTTGGGTACTAATGTTCATAATATCGAAATGCAGCCTGGTCAGGGAGGTATTTTGGTAAGAAGCGCAGGTACATCAGCACAATTAAGTAACAAAGAAGAAAAGTACGCTATCTTAAAAATGCCAAGCGGCGAATTAAGAAAAGTATTGATCAACTGTTATGCAACTGTAGGTGTGGTAAGCAACAGCGATCACAGTTTGGAAAGCATGGGTAAAGCTGGTCGTAACAGATGGAAAGGTATCAGGCCAAGAACAAGAGCTGTAGCGATGAACCCGGTAGATCACCCGATGGGTGGTGGTGAAGGTAGAGCAAGTGGTGGTCACCCACGTAGCCGTAAAGGTAAATATGCTAAAGGTGAGATTACCCGTACAAAAGGTAAGGGCTCAAGTAAATTGATCATAACCAGAAGAAACGGTAAGAAATTACCTAACTAATAAAATAAACAGTTAAAATGGCTTTGAAAAATTCAAGGCAAATAAACAAGATTGAGAATTTAAGACCTGAAAATCATAAATCGTAAATCACAAATCTAAAATCAAACATGCCCCGTTCATTAAAAAAAGGTCCTTATATAGAAGCAAAGCTGGATGCAAAAGTTGCAGCTATGATAGAAGGAAAAAGCAAAAAAGGTGTTATTAAAACCTGGAGCAGAAGAAGTACAATCAGTCCTGATTTTGTAGGACAAACTTTTGCAGTACACAACGGTAATAAATTTATCCCGGTTTATGTAACAGAATTTATGGTAGGTCATAAATTAGGTGAATTTGCACCAACAAGAAACTTTAGAGGTCACTCAAGTAAAAAAATTACATAGTTGAAGTGTTGAAAAGTTGAAGGTTTGAAACTAAACCTCTAAACTTCTAAACTTTCTAAACATAAAATAAAATGGAAGCAGTAGCAAAATTGAACAATTATCCCACATCGCCCCGTAAAATGCGTTTACTGGTGGATTTGATACGTGGAATGGAAGTAGAAAAAGCAATGGCTGTTTTGGAACATAACCCAAAGCATCCTGCAGTTCCTTTGCGCAAATTGGTAATGAGCGCCATTAGCAACTGGAAACAAAAAAACGAAGGTGGCGATGAGAGTGCACTAATTGTAAAAACAATAATGGTTGACGCCGCAAGAGTAATCAAGCGTATGCGTCCGGCGCCGCAAGGCCGTGGTTACAGGGTTCGCAAACGCAGCAACCACGTAACAGTAATTGTAGATACTAAAGCAACTAAAAATTAATTAAAAGATTTAACTAAGTAATATGGGTCAAAAAACAAATCCAATAGGTGCCAGGTTAGGAATCATTCGTGGTTGGGACAGTAACTGGTTTGCTAATAAAAGGGAGTATCCAAAAAAACTAATTGAAGATCATAAGATCAGAAATTATTTGAATGCCCGTATCAACAAGGGTGGAATAGCAAAGATTGTTATTGAGCGCACACTTAATAAATTAATTATCACTATTCATACTTCTAAGCCAGGTATTATCATTGGTAAAGGTGGTGGAGAGGTTGACAGAATTAAAGAAGAATTGAAAAAATTATGCGGTAAAGATGATGTGCAGATTAATATTTTAGAAATACGCCGTCCGGAATTAGATGCAAACATTGTTGCTGATACTATTGCCCGTCAATTGGAAAATCGTATCAATTACAAAAGAGCCATTAAAATGTCAATTGCATCAGCTTTAAGAATGGGTGCAGAAGGAATTAAAGTAAAAGTAGGTGGCCGTTTAGGTGGTGCTGAGATTGCACGTAGCGAAGAAATTAAACAAGGCCGTACACCATTGCATACACTGCGTATGGATATTGATTACGCAAACGTATTTGCATTGACTGTGTATGGTAAAATAGGTGTTAAGGTTTGGATTTGTAAAGGTGAGGTTTTAGGCAAAAGAGATTTAAATCCAAATGTAGTTGCAGGTGGTGGTAAAGAAGGTGGACCGGGTGAAAGACAAGGTGGATTTGAAAGAAGAGATGACAGAAGAGGTGGAGATGACCGCAGAGGTGGCGGCGGTGGAGACAGAAGAGGCGGCGGTGGTGGAAATCGTGGCGGTGGCGGCGGAGGAAGAAGATAAATGAAATGTATGATTTCGGATGTTTGATTTAAGATTTCATCCGGGGTTAAGTTTAAAATAAAATTGTAAAGCTGTTTGATTTGTGTATTTGAAAAATCATAAATCATAGATCTTACATCATAAATTGAAAAAAGATGTTATCACCAAAAAGAAGTAAACACAGAAAGACACAAAAAGGCAGAATGAAGGGAGATACCAAACGTGGTGCAACCTTAGCCTTTGGATCATTTGGTTTAAAAGCACTGGATAGTGTTTGGTTAACCAACCGTCAGATAGAAAGTGCCCGTCAGTCGTTGACCCGTCATATGAAGAGAGAAGGAAACGTGTGGATAAGAGTTTTTCCTGATAAGCCTATTACCGCTAAGCCTGCAGAGGTAAGGATGGGTAAAGGTAAGGGTAACCCTGAAGGTTGGGCGGCAATTGTACAACCAGGCAGAATCATTTTTGAATGTGATGGAGTTAGTGAGCAAACTGCAAAAGAAGCATTTGCACTGGCAGCACAAAAACTACCCATCTTAACCAAATTTGTAGTACGTCACGATTACGAGGCATAAAAAATGCCGGTTTAATAAAACTGAAAATAGAAAATTATAATACAATGGCGAAGAAAGTTGATTTTGTAAAAAGCCTTAGCGGATTAGGTGAAGCAGATTTAAAAGCAAAGATCCAGGAAGATGAATTGCGTTTAAAAAAGTTATCATTCGCTCATGCAATTTCTCCACTGGAGAATCCGCAAAGTATCCGTTTATTAAGAAGGGATATTGCACGACTGAAAACCGCAGTAAGAAAATTACAATTAGGGTAACTCCTGTCCTGAAAAGGAAAAAAGTAAAGATTAAGTTTTATATAAATAGCGAAAGCTAAAATTTATAACAATGCCAGAAAGAAATTTAAGAAAGACAAAATTAGGAGTGGTATCCAGCAATAAAATGGATAAGACCATTACTGTAAATGTTGAAAGAAAAGTAAAGCATCCGCTTTATGGAAAGTTTGTAAAGAAAAGTACAAAGTTTCATGCTCATGACGAAAAGAATGAGTGCAGCATTGGCGATACAGTTAAAATAATGGAGAGCCGTCCTTTAAGCAAAACAAAGCGCTGGAGACTGGTTGAGGTGGTAGAGAAAGTTAAATAAGATTTATGATTTCAGATGTCGGATTTATGATTTGCTCCGGTATTGAAAAGTATAAAATTAAAACCTGATCTGGATTTAAGAAAATCATACATCATAAATCCTACATCAAAAATATATTTGAGATGATACAACAAGAAAGCAGACTAAACGTAGCAGATAACAGCGGAGCAAAACAAGTTTTGTGTATCCGTGTATTGGGAAACAGCGGACAGGACTATGCAAGAATCGGCGATAAAATTGTAGTTACTGTAAAAGATGCCATGCCTGCAGGTGGTATTAAAAAAGGAACAGTGAGCAAAGCTGTAATTGTTAGAACAACTAATAAGTTACGTCGTAAAGACGGTTCTTATATTCGTTTTGATGACAATGCAGTAGTATTATTAAATGCATCTGACGAACCAAGAGGCACACGTATTTTTGGGCCAGTGGCTCGTGAATTGCGTGATAAAGGGTACATGAAAATTATTTCATTGGCACCTGAAGTATTGTAAAATTTATAAAGACTAAATAAGCGAATTTGCAAATTTGCAAATTTGCAAACTTGCAAATTAAAAGAAATGAGCACAAGATTTAAACCAAAGTACAACATTAAAAAAGGCGATTCAGTAGTGGTTATTACTGGTGAAGATAAAGATTTGAAGAAGCCACGTAAAGTGTTGGAAATTATTTTAGAAAAAGGCAAAGTACTGGTTGAAGGTGCAAACATTATAACCAAGCATACAAAGCCAACTTCTCAAAATACTAAAGGCGGTATCATTAAAAAAGAAGCGCCTATTGCTATCAGTAATGTTATGCTTTGGGATGCTAAAACTAGCGGACCAACTAAAGTAAAACTTACAAGAGAAAACGGAAAATTAGTAAGAATTTCAAAAAAATCAGGGGAGGTAATAAAATAATGAGCACAAAATCTAACACTCCAAGGTTAGCAGATAAGTACACTACAGAAGTGATACCTGCTTTAATGAAAAAATTCAGTTATAAAACTGTAATGCAGGCGCCTAAATTAACCAAGATTTGTTTGAATCGTGGTGTTAACGGTGCTGTTACAGATAAAAAACTGATTGACATTGCAATTGATGAGTTATCATCTGTAACCGGCCAAAAAGCTGTAGCAACAATGTCTAAAAAAGATATTTCAAACTTTAAGTTGCGTAAGAACATGCCCATTGGTGCAAGAGTTACACTTCGTGGAGTTAAAATGTACGAATTTTTAGACAGGCTTGTATCTGTATCACTACCACGTGTACGTGACTTTAAAGGTATCAATGATAAATCATTTGATGGCCGTGGTAACTACACACTGGGTGTAACAGAGCAAATCATTTTTCCTGAAATTGATATTGATAAGGTGAATAAAATTACAGGACTGGATATCACTTTTGTAACAACAGCCAACACCAACGAAGAAGCATTTGAATTGCTGAAAGAATTGGGTATGCCTTTTAAAAACGTAAAGAAATAATCCTTCGATACCATCGTAAGGGAAAAAAATAAAAATAAAACATGGCAAAAAAATCAATTGAAGCCAGGCAAAGAAAGCGTGAAGCAGCCGTTGCCAAATATGCTGATAAAAGAACAGCTTTAAAAGCAGCCGGTGATTACGCAGGTTTGGATTTATTACCAAAAAATGCATCACCGGTTCGTTTAAGAAACCGTTGCCAGCTAACCGGCAGACCAAGAGGATACATGAGGTATTTTGGTCTTTCAAGAAACCAATTTCGTGATATGGCACTGCAGGGTAAAATACCGGGTGTTACTAAAGCAAGCTGGTAAAGCCCCCTAAATCCCCCGAAGGGGGACTTGGATATCGCATTGACAAAATTTATTTAATCAATTAACTAAAATAACAATGGTTACTGATCCTATAGCAGATTTTTTAACAAGAATACGTAACGCACAAATGGCTAATCACCGTATTGTAGAAATACCTGCAAGCAATTTGAAAAAGCGCATTACTGAAATATTGTACGATAAAGGGTACATTTTAAAGTACAAGTTTGAAGAAGATAAAAAACAAGGTCTTATTAAGATTGCATTAAAGTATGATGCAGCTACTAAGTTACCTGTTATACAAAGTTTAGAAAGAGTTAGCCGCCCGGGCTTACGCAGTTATGCAAAACCAGGTGATTTTAAAAGAGTAAAAAATGGTTTAGGCGTTGCTATAGTTTCTACATCAAAAGGTGTAATGACCGATAAAGAAGCAAAGGCACAAAATGTAGGCGGAGAAGTTCTTTGCAATATCTACTAAACCCTAAACATCTAAACCTCTAAACGGGTTTTGATATAAAATAAATGATTTGACAATTAAGCCTTAGTCGTGGCTGAACACAAATCGAATAAAAATATAAAATAAAAAACCGACCATGAGCAGAATAGGAAAAAAACCGGTAGAATTTCCAGCAGGTGTAACCATTTCAGTTAACAACGAAAACGTAGTTACTGTAAAAGGACCAAAAGGGGAATTGAAACAAACCGTTGACAGAGATATTAAAATTGAAGTAAAGGAAGGAAGCGTTGATGTGGTGCGTCCTACTGAACAAATACGTCACCGTGCCATGCATGGTTTGTACCGCTCTTTAATCAGCAATATGGTTTTGGGGGTAACAGAAGGCTATAACAAAAAATTAGAATTGGTGGGTGTGGGTTATAAAGCATCTAACCAGGGTAATCTTTTAGATCTTGCTTTAGGTTATTCTCACAATATTGTTTTTGAGATACCTAAAGAATTAAAAGTTACCACTTCTCAGGAAAAAGGACAAAATCCAATGATTAGTTTTGAGAGTATAGATAAACAATTGATTGGCCAGGTTTGTGCAAAAATCAGAAGCTTACGTAAGCCAGAACCATACAAAGGTAAAGGTGTGAAATTTGCAGGCGAGGTGTTGAGAAGAAAAGCTGGTAAATCGGCAGGTAAGTAATAGGTTAATTAGTTAATTGGTTAATTAGTAAGTAACTCTAAAACTAATAAACCAGTAAACGAATAAACAAATTGACAAATCATCCTGGCAGTATCAGGATAAAACAGAAATAACATGAACAGTAAATCAAGCGCAAGAGTAAAAATTAAATACCGCATCCGTAAAAAGATAAGCGGTGCTGCAGCAAAACCAAGATTGAGCGTTTTTAGAAGCAATGCAGATATTTATGCACAGTTGATTGACGATGCAAACGGTGTAACATTAGCCGCAGCTTCATCAAGACAAAAAGATATTGCTGCACAAAAAGCGCCTAAAATTGAAAAAGGTAAATTGGTAGGTGCTGCTATTGCAACAAAGGCAAAAGAGTTAGGTATTACAACTGTAGTGTTCGATCGTGGTGGCTATATCTATCATGGCCGTGTAAAGGCAGTTGCTGAAGGTGCAAGAGAAGGCGGGTTAGTATTTTAGATTGCAGATTGCAGATTTATGATTTATCTGCAGTTCAAAAAATCATAAATCAAACATCATAAATCACAAATCGAAAAATCGATATAAATGGCAAATTTAATTTTAAACAAAGTAAAGGCAGGCGATCTTGAATTAAAAGATAAAGTAGTTGCTATTAACCGTGTGGTTAAAACAACCAAAGGCGGTCGTGCTTTTAGTTTTTCAGCCTTAGTGGTTGTTGGTAACGAAGCAGGCGTTGTTGGGCATGGTTTAGGTAAAGCAAAAGAAGTGCAGGAAGCCATTACAAAAGGTATTGAAGATGCTAAAAAGAATTTAATAAAAGTTCCTATTATGCATGGTACTATACCTCACGAACAATTGAGTAAAGAGGGTGCAGCAAAAGTATTTATCAAACCTGCAGCGCATGGTACTGGTGTAATTGCCGGAGGTAGTATGAGGGCGGTTTTAGAAGCGGCTGGTATTACTGACGTATTAGCAAAAAACCTTGGTTCGGCTAATCCTACTAATGTAGTAAAGGCAACTTTTAAAGCATTAGCTTCTTTGCGTGAGCCAATTGCAGTTGCAAAAACTCGTACTATTTCTTTAAAGAAAGTATTTAACGGATAAAAGTTATAAGTACTAAGTTGTAAGTAATAAGCTTGACTTTATTCTTACAGCCTATAACTTAAAACTTACAACTTAATAAAATGAAAAAGATAAAAGTAACACAAGTTAAAAGTGTAATCGACAGATCTGAGCGCCAGAAAAGAACAATGGTAGCTTTAGGTTTAAAAAAGATGAATTCATCTGTTGAAGTAGAAGCTACGCCACAAATTTTAGGCATGGTTACAAAAGTTAGCCATCTTATAAAAGTGGAAGAACTGGCGTAACTAATGAATAATTGATAATGGGATAATGAATAATTATTTTATAACTACAGAACTTTATTATTCAACCACCAACATTATTAATTATACATTATAGAATTATTAATTAAAAAAAGCGAGGGGTGATTCCCCGTAAGTACAAAATCAACATAAAATGAAATTACATACACTAAAGCCTGCAAAAGGCGCAACGCACAAAGAAAAAAGAATAGGACGTGGTGAAGCAAGTGGTAAGGGTGGAACATCTACAAAAGGTAACAAAGGTGGACAAAGCCGTGCTGGTTACAAAAGTAAAATGGCTCATGAGGGTGGACAGATGCCTATTCAGCGTCGTATTCCAAAGCGTGGTTTTAAAAATAACAACCGCATAGAATTTAAAGTATTAAACCTGGGCCAAATAGATCATCTTTCTGAAAAATACGGCATCACAGAATTTAATTTGCAAAATTTATATATCAATGGAATTATCAGCCAGTTTGATAGTGTAAAAGTTTTAGGCAACGGCGAAGTAAAAGGAAAATTTGTATTTAAAGTAAATGCGGTGAGCGAAAAAGCTAAAGCTGCTATTGAAGCTGCCGGAGGTTCTGTGGAGATAGTTAAATAATTTCACGATATTTGCCGACCCACGCTTAGCGGGGGGTCATTTTTAATTTAGCGCAAAACATTTAAATCGTTTTAAATCTGTGAAGAAGTTTATAAAAACACTTAGGAATATCTGGAGCATTGAAGAACTGCGTAATAAAATTACTTTTACGCTTTTACTCATATTCATTTATATAGTAGGTACACATATCATTTTACCGGGTATTAACCCTAATGAATTAACAAAACTAGCCGAAAGCAATTCAAAAAATGCCGGTGGTTTATTGGGTTTGCTTGATACATTTGTAGGAGGTTCCTTTAACAGGGCTTCTATTTTTGCATTGGGTATCATGCCTTATATTTCTGCATCTATCTTTATGCAATTGATGACCATCCTTGTTCCTCAAATTGCAAAAATTCAAAAAGAAGGTGAGAGCGGAAGAAAGAAAATTAATCAATGGACACGTTACCTAACGGTGGGTGTTACAGCTTTTCAGGCAATAGCTTATATCGGTTACTTAACTACAACTTATGGTGGTGCAATAATTCCTTCTTACGGTGCCGACTTCTTTAAATTTTCTACTGTTATCATTCTTACCGTAGGTACATTATTTGTTATGTGGTTGGGAGAAAAAATCACTGATAAAGGATTAGGCAATGGTACGTCCATAATTATCATGGTTGGTATTTTGGGAAGATTACCTCAGGCTATAGCGCAGGAATGGGCCGCAAGAACTACAAGAGGCGCCGGTGGTTTATTGATAATGCTTATAGAAATTGTATTTCTTATTGCAGTTATCATGGGTTTGATAATGCTGATACAGGGAACAAGAAGGGTGCCTGTAAATTATGCAAAACAAATTGTGGGCAACCGGCAGTTTGGCGGGGCAAGAAATTTTTTACCTCTTAAAGTTAATGCTTCAGGTGTAATGCCTATCATTTTTGCACAGGCTATATTATTTTTAATTGCCTTTATTACCGGATTAGGGCAAACCACACAGGCAAGTTTTTTAAATGACCATACCAACTTGTGGTACATGCTTATTTATTCAGTTGCTGTAATTGGATTTACTTTTCTTTATACTGCTTTAATATTTAACCCCAAGCAAATGGCGGATGAATTAAAGCGAAATAATGGATTTATTCCCGGTGTTAAACCTGGTCAGCCTACTGCAGATTATATTGGAACAATAATGGACAGAATAACTTTACCGGGTGCTGTTTTATTAGCATTTGTTGGTATTCTTCCTGGTCTTTGTCAGTTGGCTTTTGTAGGTATGACACAAAATTTTTCTACTTTCTTTGGAGGAACATCTTTGCTGATTATGGTAGGTGTAATTTTAGATACCTTACAGCAAATAGAAACACAATTATTAATGCGCCAGTACGATGGGTTAATGAGCAGTGGAAGAATACAGGGCAGACAGGCAGCAACAACTATTTAATTTCACTTTCCCCTTTTGGGGACTTAAAAATAATTAAGCCCCGACAAAATACGTCGGGGTTTGTTTTAAAAATTTATTTATAAAACATAATAATCCCTCTTTAGGGGAAAACGGAATGATTCATTATAAAAGCAAGGCAGAAATTGAACTGATAAGAGAAAGCAGTTTACTGGTGAGTAAAACTTTGGCAGAAGTGGCTAAAATTATTAAACCCGGTATTTCAACTTTTGAATTGGATCAGTTTGCCGAAAAATTTATTTTGGATAATGATGCCACTGCATCTTTTAAAGGATACCAGGATTTTCCTTTCGCATGCTGCATTTCTGTTAACGATGCTGTGGTACATGGCTTTCCTACAAAAGATGCATTAAAAGATGGCGATATCGTTTCTGTAGATGTAGGGGCTTTTAAAAATGGTTTTCATGGCGACAGTGCTTATACATTTGCTGTAGGGGAAATTAGTGCTGAATTAAAACAATTATTAAGGGTTACAAAAGAATCTTTATACAAAGGAATTGAAAAAGCTATTCATGGTAACCGTGTAGGCGATATCGCTTATGCCGTACAGCAATATACCGAAAAAGAACATGGTTATGGAGTGGTGAGAGAATTGGTGGGCCATGGTTTGGGAAGAAAACTGCATGAAGAACCGCAGGTGCCCAATTATGGAAAGCGGGGGACACTTCAAAAATTAAAAGAAGGAATGGTGATTGCCATTGAGCCAATGATAAACCTGGGCACAAAAAATGTGTACCATGACAAAGACGGCTGGACGATAAAAACAGAAGACGGCAAACCCGCCGCTCACTACGAACATACCATTTGCATACAACGGGGCAAGGCAGATATATTGTCTTCCTTTGCAGAAATAGAAGCTGCTGAAAAAGCTAACTCCAATCTTTGCTCCGATTATTGATTTTACAATTATAAGTTTCCTCTTTATTTTTTTCTTTCTATTATTAATGTATTTACGCTGTAATAATAAAGAGCGGTTTGCCGTAAGCCTTCATTAATGTAGAATTCTCATTCAATAGACATAACCAATATTTTCGAATCCTCCTTTCTGTTAGGTTTTGCATTGTGCTGCTCAACATCAGCCAATCTAAATAAATACCCAATGGTGGGTATGTGTTGCGAAAAGCATTTAGTTACTTTTATCAAAATATTTTAATTATGAAACCTGATAAAACCCTTTTACTAGCTGCAGCAATATTTTTTGTAACTACCGTACAGGCACAACCCAAACGTTTTACCGGCGAGGTAATCAATTTGGATTTGATTGCTAAAACACCGCAAAAAGTGAAAGTGTCTTCACGCAGCTTTACCAATTTGCCTAAAAGTTTTTCTTTAGAGCAATATTGCCCAACGGCTGGCGACCAGGGAAATTATGGCACTTGCACAGCATGGGCTGCAGGATATGGAGCTGCTACAATATTGTATGCAAAAACGCATGATATCACAGATAAAACAACGATAAATAAGTATGCATTTTCACCTGCTTTTCTATTTGAACAAATAAAAAAACCAGCGGATGTGGGATGCGATAGCGGCTCCAGCACTATTGATGCAATACTTACACTGATAAAAATGGGTGATGCTACTTTAAAAACTGCACCTTATTACTGCGGTGCAAAAGCTACCGAAACTGCTAAAGCAGAAGCTTTAGATTATAAAATTGCAGACGCTGCTATATTATTTACAGCCAAAGGTATTTCTAAAGAAGATGCATTTTTAAAAACTGATGCTGAAGTGCTGGAGGTAACTAAAAAATCTTTAACAGAAGGCAGCCCAGTATTAATTTCTTATATGTTGCCTGCAAGTTTTAACAAAGTAAAAAGCGAGGTGTGGAACCCGGATGCTAACGAAAATTTTGGAGACTGGAAACACCGTATGCATGCCATGTGTGTGATAGGTTATGATGACAATATCGCTGGTGGTGCCTTTCGAGTTTTAAACAGCTGGGGCACATCGTGGGGCGACAAGGGTTTGGTTTGGATTAAATATCCAGATTTCGTACGCTGGTGCCAGGTAGCATTGCAACCATTTGCAAGCCCGTACACAAAAGTACCCGATGAGAAAAAAGTTGAACCAAAGCCACAACCAAAACCTGAACCGAAACCAGAACCTAAGCCTACACCAGTTCCTGCACCACAACCAAAACCAGAACCAAAGCCTACACCAGTTCCTGCACCCGAGCCAAAACCTGAGCCCAAACCAATACCCTTACCCGAACCAGCGCCGGTTGTAGTAACAGGTTTAAGCGGCAGTATGGAGTTTAAATTAAACAGTGGCGATAATATGCCGGTAAACAGAATTAGCAGCAGAAATTTAGTGGTAGAAGAAGAGACGGCTGTTAAAGAAGATTTAGTTGCTTATACAATGATGAACAGTTATACAAGCGGTACAAAATTTAGATTTTACATGAACATTGATAAGGAGGCTTACATCTATGCATTTGCAACCGACCTTACCGGAAAAATAAATAAAATTTTACCATTCGATGATTTAACAAGTACTCACGTAGGCGCCAACACGGTTGTTGCATTCCCCAGCGATACTAAAGTGATAAAGATGGACGACAACAGGGGTGTTGATTATTTATTAATTCTTTATTCGAAAGAAAAATTAAATATGGATGACATGATTAACACTATGGGAAATAAACAGGGTGGATTATCATCTAAAATTATGGCCGCATTAGGCGATAAATTAATTAAAAAAGAAGATATTAATTATACAGGTACACAGGTTGGCTTTTCAATAAAAGCAAATGCAACCGGTACAGTGGTGCCCTTGATGGTAGAGATAAAGCACAATTAAATTTTGTTTGAAAAAGCAGCGCATAAAATTATCACAGCTATGAAAAAATACTTTAGGTTATTATTTGTTTGCGCATTCTTTGTAGTAATGATGTTGCCAAATAGAGTAATGGCACAACGACCCGAATTAATTATTCCTGCAACACACTCGGCTAACTCTGTGGTAATTTCACCTGATGATAAATGGCTGGTTTCTGCCAGTGCAGAAGGAATAAAAGTATGGGAAAATAAGACCAGTAAACTTATCAAAAACCTTGCGCCGGGCAGTAAAGATAATGGACGGTTCAGGTACGGAGAAATTTGTATGGCAATAGACGCACAAAGTAAAATACTGGGCATACAGGTTTCGGATACTATTTATTTTTTTGATTTTGAAAAATTCACTTTTAGTAATAAAATAAAAATAAATGGCCGAAGATCAGCTTTTGTATTTTCGGCAGATGGCAAAATAATGTACACTGCAGGGTTTAAAGAAGATGACGGAGATAATTATGTAATACAAAAGATAAAAGTAGATAACGGTGTAGAAGAACAGCTTATACAAACGCTGGTTATTGATAACGCTGCTTTACATTATATAAACAAACTAAGTATTTCGCCAAACGGAAATGAACTGCTTGTTTATGATGCCGTAATGGGAAGTTGGTTACTGGATATTGCAAACAATAAAATAAAAAAACAATTTAAACCTGCTCTTAATTATTTTCCGCACAGCTATTTGCCTAATGGCAACTTGCTTGCACTTTCAGGCAAAAAAGAGAAAGCACTTTTCTTAGCTGAACTAGATGGCAAGAGTTACTTGCCTTTGCGAAAAACAAAAAATTTATTTAAAGATGCAGAGAATTATAATGCTGCTCAATACACCAATACCTATTCTTCTGTAACAGGTAAAATACTTTTTTATTATAATTACAAAGCTGTAATGTTTGATGCTGCCGATTTTTCAATAAGCCCACAAAAATATTTTGCCCAGGTTGTAGCCAATGAATATACTTATCAAAATATAGCACTTGCCCCCTCGGGAAATTATTATGTACTGGGACAAAATATGAGTAAGAACAACAGTAATACTACTGAACTTATTTCCCGTTACGGAGAATTTCCATTAGACTCTTATGTGCAATTTGTTTATAAAAATATAGATGCTATTTGCCTGAAAGACCGCATTCTTAATTTCGATAATGGTAATCTTAACATTCGTTCGGTTGCCCCTCCGGTAAAAGATGAAAATGGATTTATCTACAGGCTTACTAGCGATGGTAAAACAGGATTTATATACAATCAGGAATGGGGTTTATACAGGTTTGATCCTACTAAAGCAAAAGTGGAATACGAATCGGTTACAAAAATAAACAGCATGTATAAAAAATTTGTGGGCATGCAAATTTTTGATGCATTAAATCTTTTAGCACTTATTGGCAATGAAGGAATTTATGTACTTGATTTAAAAACATTAAGGGTTTTGTACATTGTTGACATTCCTTACGGATTACATTATGCACAAAATGAGCGGTTGAATAAATTTTGTGATATCTCCCCCGATAATACAAAAATGATTTTGTTTGCTGAGGCAAGAGAAGAGGTAAAGGAAGTATTCGGCGATACCAGCAATTTTATTTACTGTGTGGATTTATCTGACAGAAATGAAAAATGGAAACACCAGTCAATAAATATTCGTAACCTGCGTTTTGCAGATAACGGAAAAAAATTATTATTTACATCTAACGATAAACTTTTTTATTTAGATGCTGAAACGGGTAAGCAAATCGGTAATCCTGTTCAGTTACCTCAATCAGATTATGAAACAATTATTTCGCCTTCGGGTAATATAGCTGCAACACAAATACCCATTGATGCAAACATAAGGGCGGGCTCAAATGTAGGTCTTGTAAATGTTGCAAACAGAAATGCAATTGGCACTATGCCGGGAACCGGCGATGATGTAACTGGTTTTGTTTTTTTGCGTAACGAGCGCTATATGTTAACCGAAGAGTACGGTGGACTTTGTATTTGGGATTTGGATAAGAAAAGAAAGATTGGTAAAATATATATGTTTGAAGGCTCTGTTGATTGGGTGCTGGTAACTGATGATGGCCGTTTTGATGCCACTGCCAGCGCATTAAAAAAAATGTATTTCACCAAGGGAAAAGAAATTATTCCTTTAGAAAGTTTGTACGAAAAATATTATGTGCCGGGTTTATTAAAACAAATATGGGATAACACGTTGCCCAATAATGTTCCTGATATTAATGACATTAAATCTCCCCCAATTGTAAAGATTTCGTTGCAAATGCAAGAGAGAAATTTAGAAGTTGCAGATGATATTAAATCAATAAAAGTTGATAAAGAGCAGGTAACTGTAAAAGCCGAAGCTGATGGGTTAAAAGATGTAGTAAGTGAAATACGTTTGTATCAAAATGGAAAATTAGTACACACTACAAGAAATTTAACAGTGGAAGATGATAACAAAGGCGAAAAAAATATGACCAAAACTTTTTTGGTTACACTTAATGCCGGGGAAAATAATTTTAAAGCAATTGCCATTAACAGCCAGCGTACCGAAAGTTTACCTGCACAATTAATTGCGGATTATAAACCTGTAAATGTTCCTGTAAAAGTGGAAGGCAGTGATATACAACTGCATCTTTTGGTTGTTGGTATAAATATTTATAAAAACACTAAATACAATTTAAATTATGCCCTGGCCGATGCCAGTGCATTTACCGAAGCCATCACCGCAGGCTCTAAAACTTTATTTTCTAAAGTAAATACTATTTTTTTAAAAGATGCAGAGGCAACAAGAGAAGGTATGATTGCAGCATTTGAAAAAATTAAAACTGCTGCCAATCCAAAAGATCTTTTTGTTTTTTATTATGCAGGTCATGGGGTAATCAGTGATAAAAAAGAATTTTTTTTAGTGCCGTATGATGTAACACAATTGTATGGAAACGATAATGCTTTGGCACAAAAAGGGTTTAGTGCCGATGCATTAAAGGCAATGAGTAAAGATATAAAAGCGCAAAAGCAATTATTTATTTTAGATGCCTGCCAGAGTGCCGGCGCATTAGAAACTATTGCAGCTGCAAGAGGTGCAGCAGAGGAAAAAGCAATTGCACAACTGGCACGGTCAACCGGTACACAGTGGCTTACAGCATCGGGCAGCGAACAGTTTGCATCTGAGTTTTCACAATTGGGCCATGGTTCTTTTACTTATTGCTTACTGGAAGCATTTAAAGGAGATGCAAACCCAACCGATAAAAAATTAACTGTAAAGCAATTGGACGCCTACCTGCAAACTAAAGTGCCGGAAATAACACAGAAATATAAAGGCACGCCACAATACCCGGCCAGTTACAGTTACGGTAACGATTTTCCAATCATCATTATAAAATAAAAATTTAAAAAATAACCTAAACAATCTATTATGTATAAGATTACCTTTTTTGCAATTATGTGTTTATTTGTAAATACATTATTTGCACAGCCAAAAACAGAAGCAGTGAAAACAGTGCCGGCTGTTCCTGTAAAAATAGTTCCCATTGTTTCAACAAAAGAGTTAAAGAAACAACTGGAAAGAAACTTTAAAAGAAAAAAGTATAAAGCAGTATTACCCATTGCTGATACCTTATTAAAAAGAAATAAAAAAGATGAAAATGTATTTTGGAAAAAATTGGGCAGCGAAATATATTTAAAAATGGATAAGCAGGCGATTGCAGATTTAAAAAAATGGTATAAAAATAAAGATACTGCTGCATCAGTTATTGCCCTGATACCTTACCAGTTCGATTTTGCAGCCAAAAAAAGATCGGGTGATATTTATGTAAAATCTGCTATGGCATGGGCACCAAAAAACGGTATCCCTTATATTTTGTACGGTGCCGAATTTGCAGATGCTAAGAAAATGGATGAAGCGGTTAAGTATGCAAAAAAAGGATACGAGTTACTAAATGAAAAATACAGGAAAGGTTTTACAAGTACTTACGCAGGGGTTTTGCACATGGCAGATAAAAAAGAAGATGCTTATAAATTACTGGAAGATGAAATGGCAGCAGGCAATACAACAGATGACAATGCTATAACTTATTTTAGTTTTTACTCCACAGACGAACGTTACCAGGATGGTATTAATAAAGCAACCGAATTTATACAGAAAGAACCATTGAGTATTTTTTATATCAGAAGGTCGTTGCTGTATGCAAAAATGGGAAATAGCGAAAAGGCTTGCGAAGATGCAGTTACATTACGTGATAAATTTGAACAGTATGATTACTGGTTAAAAAGATTTGATTGTGCACAGGTAATGGCGCCTGTTAAACCCGATGCACAACGTACATATATTTATGAAGTGATCTTTCAGGATAAACTATACGATTTTAGGGTAACCAATCCTAAAGTGGATATGGATAATGGCATTTCATTCAAATATAAAATGACGGGTGAAGTGGGCATTAATGGGGTGGTAAATATTAGTAAAGAAGCAATTGATACGGCTCACGTGCAAATGAACAGGTTTAGCAATGGCAATAAAGACCTTACTGAAGAAACATCTGTTTGGATTAGCAATGCAGTATTTAATGAATTAAAAACCAATGGAGAGTCTTACATACATGCAAGTGTTTTTAGTGCACAGGTATTTGAAGTAGTAACAGAAGACGATCCGTTTTATGCAGTACAGGTAGATGACCAAACTAAATACATCAAATGTTTGCATATAGTTTCAAAATCTGGTGACGATTCGCAGGAGTTATGGATTAATGATGATCCTAAAAACCCTATCATCTTAAAAATGAAATTAGATTTCTCTATTGAGTTGAAACAGATTTTGTAAAACATAATAGTATAAAAACTCCGGCAAGTATTTTCTTGCCGGAGTTTTTATATTAAAAGTTACAATGTGTCAATTATAAAATTCTGTATTTTAATTCTACCCTTTCATCTCTCCAAATATTATCAGGGCTTATGTAAGTGTCTTTATATTGCATAATAATGCCGGCTTTTGCAAAAACATCTCTTACCAATTCGCTGCAGATATAGTTTCTGTTTTTTTCTCGGCGGCTGATGTGAAATAAAATACGCATCATAATTCTTACAATTTCAAAATTGTCGTATGGTCTGGCCAGCTCATCCAAACCAAAACTAATACCACGGTTTAATTTTTCTTTTGGCACATCAATATTAAATTTTGCAATGGCTATCTGCCCTTTGTAAGGTCGGTTTTTATCTTTATAATTTCTCAAATATTTCGATACAGGAATTAATCTTATACCAACGTAAGGCTCAGCTTCTAAAACCATAATCCTGCCCAGCTCTTCATCTTTATAAACAACCGCCACATGGCTCCAGGTGCTTTTAGTAAGTTTTTGAATAACACCGGAAAAAGCATAACTGCCACTGCTGAAAAAAATATTGCCTGTTTTAATATGTTCCCTTACTTTTTCGTAAGGTATTACGGGCATTTCTTTAAGTTGTCTTTTTGTAATTGAACTGGCCATAGAATAATAAAGAGTTAAACGTTAATTTGCATTTAATTGTCAAGATACAAAATAGAAAATGAAAAAGAAACAACTGGTGGTTATTGGCGGTGGGGCAGCTGGTTTTTTTTGTGCTGTTAATGCAGCAAGATTAAACCCTGAACTTGAAGTTACTATTATAGAAAAATCGAATAAATTATTAAGCAAGGTAAAAGTAAGTGGCGGTGGCCGGTGTAATGTTACCCATGCCTGTTTTAGTATTGCAGAAATGATAAAAAAATATCCTCGTGGCAATTCATTTTTAAAAAAAGCATTTCATCATTTTTTTACAACAGATACTATTGAATGGTTTAAACAAAGAGGAGTGGAGTTAAAAACCGAGGCAGATGGAAGAATGTTTCCGGTTAGCAATTCTTCTCAAACCATTATTGATTGCCTGATGAAGGAAGCTAACAAATATGGCGTGCAAATTTTAATGAGTGCCGAAGTGAAGGAATTAGTAATAAGCGATGAGCAATTTGCAAGTGAACAATTCTCTGTTCATCTCGCCAGTAATAAAATTTTAAATGCAAATTTTGTTTGTATTGCCAGTGGCGGTTACCCTAAAGCAATTCAGTTTGAGTGGTTAAAGAAATTAGGGCATACGATTGAAGAGCCGGTACCATCTTTATTTACTTTTAATATGCCTGGTAACAGCATTACAGCTTTAATGGGTGTAACTGTGGAAAATGTTACGGTGAAAATTGTGGGTTCTAAACTTGTGGAGCAGGGGCCGTTATTAATTACACATTGGGGAATGAGCGGCCCGGCAATTTTAAAATTATCTGCCTGGGGGGCAAGAGAATTGCAAACAAAAAATTATTCATTTAAAATTAGTATAAACTGGGTACCGGATTTTAATGAAAACACTCTTAGGGAAAAGATGCAGCAACTTCGGTTTGGAATTGCCACACAAAAAATTATTAATCGAAATCCTTTTGCGTTGCCCGGCCGCCTCTGGGAATATTTATTGCAGCAGTCTGGTATAAAGGATGAATTAAGATGGGCCGATTTGCCTGCTAAAGATCAAAATAAATTAATTAAAAATTTATGTGCACAGGAGTTTGATGTAAAAGGTAAAACAACTTTTAAAGAAGAGTTTGTAACATCGGGAGGAATTGATTTGAATGAAATTGATTTTATTACTATGCAAAGCAAAAAAATACCCAGATTATTTTTTGCCGGCGAAGTAATAAATGTAGATGGTGTTACCGGAGGATTTAATTTTCAAAATGCGTGGACTACAGGATGGATAGCCGCAAAGGCTGTTAGTAGCTTAAAAAGTTTAGAAGTTTATAGGTTTGGTGAGTAATAATCTTTAGAGTACACACTAAACGTCTAAACGCCTAAACCCTAAACCTCTAAACTTCTAAACCCCTAAACTTTCTCCCAATCTTCACAAATACTTATCAATATCATATTTTATACAAAATCTTTTTCAGCTACATTTGCGTAGCAAAAAATAATGCTCAAGGCTAGTTGCAATGTTTAAAAAAATCGATCGTTACATACTGTCAAAATACATGACTACTTTTTTCTTTTGCCTTATCTTATTAACGGCAATTGTGGTAGTGGTGGATGTAAGCGAAAAAACGGATGATTTTGTAAAATCTAAGCTACCTGTTTCTAAAATTATAACCGATTATTATTTTGGCTTTATACCCCGTATTGATGCTATGCTTTTTCCGTTATTTGTTTTTATTGCTGTAATATTTTTTACTTCAAAAATGGCAACACGGTCGGAGGTGGTTGCTATATTAAGCAGTGGCGTAAGCTTCAGGCGGTTTTTATTACCTTATGTAGTTGGTGGATTATTTTTATCCATATTGCTTTGGTTTGGCTATCAGTATGTGGTGCCAAAAGCTAATAAGAAGTGGGGCGATTTTGAGACAAAATATATTGACCCGAATTTTGGTAATAATTCTGGCAACAACACTTACAAGCAACACATCTATTTTAGAAACGACAGCAACACTTACATCGGCATTGCAGGTTACGATACGGTTTCAAAAAACGGTAATGGTTTTTTTGTGCAACGGTTTTCTAATAATAAATTATTGTATAACCTGAGGGCTGATAATTTTAACTGGGATACTGCAGCAAAAAAATGGAGGCTGGTAAATGTTACCGAAAGAACACTTAACGGTATTACGGAAACCGTTAAACGTACACCAGAATTAAAAATGAATTATGATTTTAAACCGCTTGATTTGCGTAAAGATGAATATTTAAAAGATCAGATGCCTACGCCAGTTTTAAATCAATTTATAAAGCGGGAAAGATTAAGGGGCAGCGAAGGCTTGAATGCCTTATTAGTTGAAAGATATAACCGGGATGCTATTCCGGTTTCGGTGCTTATACTTACCATTATTGGTGCTGTGCTGGCCTCCCGAAAAGTAAGGGGAGGCAGCGGTTTGCACCTGGCACTGGGAGTTGTAATAAGTGTATTATATATTTTATTCAGCCGTTTTTCTATTGTGTTTGCCACAAAGGGAAGCTTTACACCATTTCTTGCTGCATGGACGCCTAATTTCTTTTTTGGCCTGCTGGCATTTTACCTATATAAAAAAGCACCCAAATAATATTATCGCTTTTGGCTTTACCTATCTGTAAACTTTCTTTTGAAACTTTTGTTTTACACAGCGGCACATCGTAATTTTAACCATATTTTAAAATACGGTATAAATAATCTTACAAAATAAATTTTAATTGCTGTATGGGAGTTATTAAAGATAAATTCAAAGCAAAATCAGAAATTGTAGCTGCCGAAATGAAAGCAATGCTGAAAGAGCATGGCAACAAAAAAATTGGAGAGGTTACCCTTAGCCAAATTTACCAGGGCATGCGTGGGATGACGGGTTTAGTAACCGAAACTTCTTTGCTTGATGCACAGGAAGGTATTCGATTTCGTGGATATACCATTCCTGAATTGCAACAAAAATTACCCAAGGCACCCAACGGATCGGAGCCATTACCCGAAGGATTATTTTATTTAATGCTGGTAGGCGATTTACCTGATGAAGATGATGTGCAGCATGTTACCAGCGTATGGCAGCGCCGCAGCCATGTGCCTAATCATGTATTTGATTCTATTGAAGCATTGCCGGTTAGTACTCACCCGATGACGCAGTTTGTTGTTGCTATTATGGCTTTGCAAACCGAAAGCCAGTTTAGCAAAAGGTATGCAGCCGGTATGAATAAAAAAGATTACTGGGATGCGGTGTTTGATGATGCGATGGATTTAATTGCACGCCTGCCAAGGGTTGCAGCATATATCTATCGCCGTAAATATAAAAATGGCGATCATATTCAACCGAACGGATTGCTGGATTGGTCAGGTAATTTTGCACACATGATGGGTTACGAAGATGAGTCTTTTAAAGAACTGATGCGTTTATACATGACCATTCATGCCGATCATGAAGGAGGAAATGTGTCTGCTCATACAACTCACCTTGTAGGATCGGCATTAAGTGACCCTTACTTAAGTTTCGCAGCAGGTATGAACGGGCTCGCAGGTCCATTGCATGGGCTAGCTAACCAGGAAGTTATAAAATGGATATTTGAAATGAG
>NZ_JANMUN010000263.1:0-16143 GCF_031391665.1 Ferruginibacter sp. | reverse complement strand
AAAGAAACTTACGGTGAGGGTGACGTGGTTTTTTTAAAAAGGGTTTTTCAAAAACTGCTCATCAATTTTACCTGGTGGATAAACCGTAAAGACCGTAATGGTAATAATATTTTTGAAGGCGGATTTTTGGGCCTGGATAATATTGGGGTGTTTAACCGCAGTCATCATTTTGCCAACGAAATGCAGTTAGAGCAGGCTGATGGTACAAGCTGGATGGGCATGTACGCTTTGAACATGATGGATATGGCAATAGAAATTTCCCGCCACGATATTGCGTTTGAAGATTCGGCAACAAAGTTTTTTGAGCACTTTGTATTTATTTCCGAATCGCTTAACAGCCACGCCATGTGGAATGATGAGGACAAATTTTTTTACGATACTTTATGTATTGCCGGTGCCGATCCGTTGCCTTTACGGATACAAAGTATTGTGGGGCTTACCAGTTTGTTTGCAGTAAGTACTATCGATAAAGATATTTTTGATAAGCTGCCCGATTTTAAAAAGCGTATTGACTGGTTTGAAAATTACCGTAAAAAAAATAACCGCTTTTGGCCCAACGAAGAACGTGGCGACAGCGATGAAATTTTAATTTCGTTAGTGCAAAAAGACCGGCTGATATTTTTATTAAACCGTTTACTGCACGAGGATGAATTTTTATCAGGCGGCGGCATCAGGGCTTTATCAAAGTATCACGAAGCAAATCCTTACTCGGTAACTGTTGATGGAGAAGTGTACAGCATTCAGTACGACCCCGGCGACTCTACCAGTAATCTTTTTGGCGGCAACAGCAACTGGCGTGGCCCTGTGTGGATGCCTATTAATTACCTCATCATCCGGTCAATTAGAAAGTATGGCGAATTTTATGGCGATCATTTAAAAGTGGAATGCCCTGTTGGCTCGGGTAACATGATGAATTTGATAGAAGTTTCGGAACTGCTTACACGAAGAGTGATCAGCCTGTTTGCCAAAGATGAAAAAGGCAGCAGAAAATCTTACGGCGACTACAACTGGTTTTACAACAAACCCGGCAACGAAAATTTAGTATTGTTTTACGAATATTTTCATGGTGATACCGGCGCTGGTTTAGGTGCCTGCCATCAAACCGGGTGGACATCGCTTGTGGCAGATTTAATTGGTGGTAAAGAAGTACCTAAAGAAGAATGGAAAGCAGGAACTGGGTATGAAATTTATACTGATGACGATGAAGAGGAATAGCCGCTGTATCTTTTATGTAACCATTATTAGTAGCTGTTAGCTACGCAATAAGCTATTTAAAGCGTAAATACTTTAATAGCCCCGTGGCTTTAGCCCGGGGAAAAATAGTAATTCGCTTTCAGGCTTTAGCCAAAATGCAAAAGACTTTTAAATAATGTGGCTAAAGCCTTTAACATTTTTATTGCAAATCCCGGTTTAAAGACCGGGGCAATTAAAACAGGTATTCAAATACATTTGTAATCAAAATACCTAATCCTAAATAATTTTTTTAAATTAGTATATGGGTGATGTACAACCACCATTAAGAAAAGTAAATGTTACCCGTTATGTAATGCCCTTACGTGAAGGCGGATCGTTGCCTGCAATTGCCGAAGCAGATGATGACTTTTTATATGTATTAAAATTTAGTGGTGCAGGCCAGGGCGTTAGAGCGTTGATTGCCGATTTGATTGGTGGAGAGATTGCCCGTATGTTGGGATTTAAAGTTCCTGAAATTGTATTGGCGAATTTAGACAGCGCCTTTGGCAGAACAGAGGCTGATGAAGAGATACAGGAATTGCTTCGGAAAAGCGAAGGATTAAATTTAGGCATTCATTATTTGGCCGGAGCTATTAGTTTTGATGCTGCGGTGGTTACTATTGATCCGTTTATGGCTTCGCAAATTGTATGGCTCGATGCATTGCTGACCAATGTAGATCGTACTGCCCGTAACACTAATATGCTGATGTGGAAAAAAGAATTGTGGCTGATAGACCATGGTGCAGCTTTATATTTTCACCACAGCGGTGGCAATTGGAAGGGGCAGGCAATGCGTCCTTTTGTGCCCATTAAAGATCATGTTCTTTTACCGCTTGCAAGCGAACTGGAAACAGTTGATAAAGTTTTTAGCGCATTGCTTACAACAGAACGCCTTCGATCCATAGTTGCATTAATCCCTGATGAATGGCTTGCTGACAATACATTTAATGCTACAGTTGCGGAAATGAAAAATATTTATGTACAGTTTTTAATTATAAGAATTCAATCATCCACCATATTTGTAAAAGAAGCACAACATGCAAGAGCATCACTTATTTGAATACGCAGTAATACGCATTGTGCCTCGTGTAGAAAGGGAAGAATTTCTAAACGTGGGAGTAATATTGTATTGCAAGCCATTACAGTTTTTGCAAACCATGTTTACAGTTGATGAAGAAAGGTTAAAAATTTTTGCAGGCTATTTAGATATGACAGCATTGTGTGAACACCTGAATGTTTTTGAAAAGATTTGTAATGGCGATACTGCTGCAGGAGAAATTGCAAAGTTAGATATGGCTTCACGCTTTCGCTGGCTTACTGCAACAAGAAGTACTATTGTGCAAACTTCAAAAACACACCCCGGTTTGTGCAGCAATGCAAAAGAAACACTTACAAAATTACATGCACAGTTGGTGTTAACTCCTCAAAAAGAGATTTAATTTTTTGTACTGATGCAGCTCATCAAAGTATATTACTTTCATTCTATTCCTTCAAAAGCTACAACAATTAAAATTTAATACCACTTAGACATTGAAAGAATACTGTCAGCCTGAGCTTATCGAAGGCGGGTTGACATTGCACCGGTTTCGACAAGCTCAACCTGACACTTTTTTAATCGGATAGATTCAATGTCTAATTGGTATAATCTTTACAAAAAAAATAATATTCACTAAAATGATTGCACTACCATTTTTCTAATCCTAATAATTTTTTTCCCAACTCATTTAATTGTGCCCTGCCATATTTTGTTTGTTCCCAATTGCGTGGGTCGCCGGGAAAAGCGTATCCTTCAGGCGCAATACTGTCTTTCCAGGAATTTATCCGCCATTGGCGCAACGCTTCATTATTTTCTTCTGCAGGCATCATTGAAATATATTGTGCCACCCGAACTTTATTGGCACTTTTGTTAGGGCGTATGCCATGCGGTTGAAGGCTGTTAAAAATTAAAAGATCACCTGCTTCCATTTTTACTTTTACAAATTCAAAACCAGTTGTATCGGGTTTAAAACGGTCACGGTCTTCGGGCTGCGTTAATTTCCATGTATCATAATTGCGAAACAGATCTGGTAAACATTGAAAGCCTCCCATATTTTCATCTGTTTGATCTGCCAGTGCAACTACACCCTGTACGTTTACAGGTTTTGTTTCGGGGTCGTAATCCCAATGAATAAATCCTTTTTGTTCAAACCCTGGTTTTATCGGAAAATTAAGATTAGCCCTGTCGATGGTAACCCATAGTTTTTCTGTTCCCCAAATATCTGCAAATGCATCATACACTTTTTGTGTCATGCGGTTATTCCATAAATGCTGATTATTATAAACTTCCACCATTCCTGTGTTAGTTAATTCTTTCATTTTCATTTCTGCCCGTGGTGGCGCATACCAGGTATCTGGGTTGTGTGGGTCTTTCTCTTCAAACTCCCATAAAAAATTTGCAGTTGCCAATGCCTGTTCTTTGGGTACCGCATTTTTTATAACAATATATCCGTTAGTGATCCAAAAATTCCAGTCGGCTTCGGTTAATACTTTAAGTGGTTTACCATTGCTTCGGTCGTTTAATTTAACAGCACTGCTTTTTGCAGTAGAAGGATTGCCGGGAATATCTTTATGAGCATTGTCCGGTTGCATTGTTGGAGCCATTGTGGGCACCATTGTTTTTTGTTCCATATAACACTATTTTATTTTTAATAAATGAATTTGTAATCGTTAATACAAAAATAACTTTGTAAGGGGGCGGTAATCAACCTCTGCAATGGCAGCTATTTGTACTGTATTGATATATTTTGCTATTTTTAAGAGCAGCTTTGCAAAATTGGCGCAAATGAAAGCAAAATTAGAAACCATAACAAGTGATAGTGACAGTTCGTTCAGGATACTGCTTACACCCAATTTGAATGAGTTGTTTTACTGGCACTTTCATCCGGAATACGAAATTGTTTATGTAGAAGCGGCCAGTGGATTTCGACACATCGGCGATCATATTTCTAAATACGAAGGCAGTGATATTGCATTAATTGGCCCCAACATTCCACACTTAAATTTTGACTATGGCGTAAAAACAACCGTGGATACTGTAGTGGTTCAAATGAAAGAAAACTTTTTAGGCACTGATTTTTTTTCATTGCCAGAAATAGCAGCAATAAAAGAGTTGTTTGAAAAAGCAAAAACTGGTTTGGCGTTTTACGGGGCAACAAAACAATTAGCCGGCGAAAAATTAAAACAATTAACAGTATTACCGCATTTTGAACAACTCATTACGCTGTTGCAGGTTTTTAATTTATTAGCTAAAAGTGAAGAAGTAGAAATGCTGAAAGCAAGACCAATTGCCAGTGCATCGGTATTAAAGGAACAGCAACGTTTACAAAAGATCTATCATTTTATTGAAGCCAATTATCAAAATGAAATTGACGTGAATGCTGTTGCAAAAATGTGCAACCTTACCACCGCAGCATTTTGCAGGTATTTTAAAAAATCAACTCATTATACCTTTACCCATTTTTTAAATCAATTCCGGATAAATCAATCCAAAAAATTATTACTGCAAAACAAAAATGTTACAGAAGCATGTTACGAAAGCGGCTTTGCAAACATTTCTTACTTTAATAAAATTTTTAAAAAAATTACCGGTGAAAATCCCTCTGCATTCAGAAAGAAACATTTGATGGAGTAATTATTGGCAACTGTCTTTAACTTAAAATGTATTAGCTATTTAAAAAATTCCGGATGTTGCTTATTAAATTCGGTTGCATCCTGGTAGGCTTTGGCAGCGGCTAACAAAGTTGCTTCGCTGTATAATTTGCCAACCAAAGTAATGTTAGTGGGTAAATTATTTTTATTATATCCTGTCGGGAAACAAATTGCAGGATGACCGGTAAGATTGGTGATGGCTACCTGGTTGCCACCGTAAGTGGGGCAAATAAAAACATCGTATTGGTTGATGATGGCATTTACTTTTTGCATCAGCAAATAACGATGGCGGTAAGCATTTATATATTCTACCGCAGGTATAAAACGTGCCGAACGAAATTGATTGGGCCAGTCATTTTTCCCCTGCCTCGTCATCATATCATCCATTTCACTTCTTGTAAAATCATCAAACTGTGCGGCACACTCTGCACTGATGATAATGCTCATAATATCAAAATTATACACTGTGGAATCAGGAAAATCAACCGGAATTAATTGGGCACCGAGCTTACGGTACACTTCCAAAACTTTTAATTCATTACCCAAAGTATCGCCTTTATCAAAATAATTTTTAGCATAAGCAATTTTAAGTTTTGTAAAATCAGTTTTACCGGTATAATTAAAAGGCATGTTTACAGCAGCCTGGTCTTTACCATCGGTGCCATGTAAAAAATTATATACAATTGCAGCATCTTCGGCACTTCTGCAAATGGGGCCAACTTTATCAAGACTGTAACTTAATGCCATGGCACCGCTGCGACTGATGCTGCCAAAAGTAGGCCGCAAACCTGTAGCGCCGCAATTGGTAGATGGAGAAATGATGGAGCCCCATGTTTCGGTACCAACGGCAAAGGGCACCAAACCTGCAACAGTAGCCGCAGTTGAGCCTGCAGAAGAACCGCTGGAACCTCTTTTTAAATTCCATGGGTTTTTTGTGCGGCCGCCATACCAATAATCTCCCATGGCCAATGCACCCAATGTGAATTTTGCAATAAGCACAGCACCTGCATCTTTTAATTTGGTAAATACATACGCATCTTCCTCAATAGTTTGATTTTTATAGGGTGCTGCACCCCAGGTAGTTTTTGTTCCTTAACAGCAAACAAATCTTTTAAACCATAAGGAATGCCATGCAATGGGCCACGGTATTTTCCGGCAGCAATTTCTTTATCGGCCTGCTGCGCCTGTTGCATAGCTAAATTTTCTGTAACAGCAATAACGCATTGCAGGGTGTCGCCATATTTTTTTATACGGTCAATAAAAAATTGAGTGAGCTCAACAACACTTATTTTTTTATTTTTTATAAGAGAGGCTAATTGCAGAACAGAATAAAATGCCAGTTCATTTTTATTTTTTGGCAAACTAACTTTTGCAGGAATTTTCCAGTTAACCGCATTTTGTTTATTATTAAAAATCATACCCGGTAATACGGGAGTTTGCCAGGTACTTAATGGCACACTGTTATCTAATTTATGCTGCCGCATTTTATTAAATTCCTTCAAAGTATTTTTAACATCATCAAAAAGAGAATCTCTTTCTGTTTGTTTAAATTGCAGCCCTATCACTCTTTCGGCAGCAGGAATATCTTTTATAGAAATGGTATCCTGGCAAAAAATAGTACTGCTGATGAACAGTAGCGGAGTTATAATAAATATTTTCAATTTTATTTTTTTAGAGAGGAAAGTTACTGATTAATTTTTGCGTTGTAGTTGCTAAACTTTGATTGCGGGCACTACAAATAGTCGCCATATTTTTTTCAACGCAGAGAAAATGAGATGGAGAGTTTACGCTGAGAACCTCTGCGATAACTCCTTTTCTCATTTTCTCTGCGTTAAATTTGCTGCCCAGCCTGATGCTTTAGCTACAATTTGAAATGCACACCCTTCGATTTGTAAAAATATTTTGCCGGGAATAAATTGTACATTCATACTTTAACCAAAAACAAACTAATGAAATCTTTTAGTATTGAACAGATAAATGAAAAACTTAAAGGGGTTATAGTGGGCAGTACTGCACAAACCATAACCGGCCCCGAACAACTGGAGCAGGCAAGCAATACTCAAATAACTTTTATTGGCAACAGAAAATATATAAAACTTTGGGAAACCTCCAAAGCATGCGCTGCAATTATTAATGCAGATATTGATTTAGAACCGGGAGCAAACAGGGCTTTTATAAAAGTTAAAAATGCTGATATTGCTATGGCAGAATTGCTGGAACTTTTTATTCCTGATGCGCCAGCATTTGACGAAGACATTCACCCAAAAGCAGTGGTACATGCAACAGTAACAATGGGTAGTGGTTGTAAAATTGGTGCAGGTTGTTATGTAGGAAAAAACGTAACGCTTGGCAACAATGTAATTTTGTATGCCAACACCACTGTTTTAGATGATACAACAATCGGTAACAACACCACCATCTGGAGTGGCGCAGTGGTTAGAGAAAGATGTGTTATTGGAAGCTATTGTATTATTCATCCCAATGCATCTATTGGTGCAGATGGGTTTGGTTTTCGCCCCAGCCCCGATGGAAAAGGACTTTTAAAAATTCCGCATATTGGAAATGTAATTATTGGCAACGGTGTAGAAATTGGTGCCAACAGTTGTGTTGACAGGGGAAAGTTTAGTGCAACAGTAATTGGCGATGGTTGTAAAATTGATAACCTGGTACAAATTGGTCACAACAGTAAAATGGGCCGTTGCTGCATAATGGCAGGAAGCAGTGGGCTAGCCGGATCCGTTACATTAGGTGATGGCGTTGTGGTGGGTGGCAGTGCAAGTATATCTGATCATGTAATATTGGGCAATGGTGTACAGGTTGGCGGCGGCTCCGGTGTTTTAAGTAATTGGGAAGATGGTAAAAAAATATTGGGTTACCCGGCGGTGGAAGCAAGAGAAGCATTAAAGCAATGGGTAGTGCTGAGGAAACTGGCAAAAGAATCGAAATAGTATTTTTATTTTTTGTATAGAGACATCCAAAAAACAAGGTGAAGAAAGTATTATACATCTACAATAAAATGATAACAATGAAAACGCATTTTTTTTTAATTGTAATAATTATTACAGTTTTTTCCTGCAACACAAAAAAATCTGAAGAAAAAAATACGGATAGCGACACTGCTGTTTTAAGTACTGTTACCGATAGCAGCAATATAAAAATTGATGGTCATTATTTTTGGTCGGCAGAGCTTGCACCAAAAACAGGAGTAATTATGAAAAGAACAACACCTTTAGCTGCAGACTCGGTAACAGTACTTAATATTATACAAATGCTTAACGATACTTATCCTGAAATTCCTTTGAAGTTTTTAAAATTATCTAACGATACAATGTTTGTAAAAGTAAGCAACAGTAAATATCTAACCCAACAAATGGGCTCCAGCGGCCCCGAAGTTTACATGGCAGATGTAACTTATAATCTTACAGAAATTGCAGGAGTAAATTTTGTTGCTATTATGTTTAAAGAAGGCGATCATGCACAGCCTGGCATTTTTTCAAGAACTGATTTTGTAAAATAAAAAAATCATTGCTCAACAATTTCTCTTTGTACTCCCAGTATTTCCATTACTAAATTTTCGTCATAAGCAATGGCTGGTGTTTGGTAGCCGGGTGTAAAATTTCCGCTCAGCACTTTTTGTGTAATAATTAATATACTGTGTGTGGTTAAAGTATAGCCTTCAGGGCCGCTTAGCCGCACGGTAACTTTTTTGCCGGCTGCATTTATTGCCTGCCCCCAAACAAAACCAATAGCTTTATCTCTTTGCTCATCACTTGGCCCGGCAGTTTTTTGTTTAATTTTATTTTTGATGTAGTTACGCATAACATTTGTACGCAACAGCCAGTTAAATAAAGGTTGCAGTTTTAAAACATGGTATATCTTTTTAGAAATACCGGTATAAGTTTCTATATCCGGAATGCCCGTGGTAAAATATGCAGTAGAAATATCGCCCCATGGAATACTCATTACAAACAATCGCTTTGCACCAAAATCAACCCACATTCCTTTTTGCCCCAATCGTGTACGAATTATTTTTCCATCTTTTCTTGCACAACCGCCTTCGCCTGCTTTAGTAGCCATAGTAATTGCTGTACCATGAGAAAGCCCGCCACCCACACTTGCAAAAGCTAATTGTAAAGCCACAGCATCAGGTAATAATTTTTTTAATTGCAGCGCAATACAATCGGTAGGCACCACATCAAAACCGGCGCCGGGTAACAGCATGATGCCTGCTTTTTTTGCTGCAGCATCGTAAATTTTTATCATTTCAAATACTGCAATATCTCCATTAATATCTAAATAATGTGTACCGGTTTGTAAACAGGCTTCTATCATTTGCTTTGCAGTAAATTGAAATGGCCCCGCCGCATGTATAACCACTTTTACTTCTTTTAATGCAGCATGTAATACAACGGTATCATCTAAACTAAATATTTTAAATGGCAGATTGAGTTTGGTGGCAAGTGGTTCTATTAATTCTTTTTTTCTTCCGGCAAGTATGGGTTGTAAATTATATTGTGATGCATAGCGGGCAATCAGTTCGCCGGTGTATCCGTTGGCTCCGTACAGCAGAAATGTATTTGTTTGCATTTGTAAAAGTACAACAGCGCATGCAATGCCGGCACTTTCTTTATTTCAATATTTTTTTAAGATTACAGGGGTTAAAAAATATTGCATTGTTTAAGTTATTAAAGTAACTTCGGAATGCGGTTTTATTCATCCTTTATTGGCTATTTTTTTTAACCCGCTAATTATTTTTATCTTTTTTAAATACTTTACATTAAACTCCCTTAAACCATTTTTATGAAAAAAATTAAATCAATAGTACTACCGCTGTTATTGTTTTTTCCAGCAGATTTATTTGCCATTGATACAAAAGATACCCGTATGCTGGCACAGCCTGCAATAAGTGCAGCTAACATTGCATTTATTTATGCCGAAGATTTATGGGTTGCCAACAGAGATGGATCGCAACCACGACGCATAACTGTAGACAGAGGCATCGAATCTAACCCCGTATTTTCCAGCGACGGAAAAACAATTGCTTTTAATGCAGAGTACGATGGCAACGTAGATGTTTTCACTGTACCGGCAGAAGGCGGCATCCCCACCAGGTTAACCTGGCATCCATCACCTGATATTGTTCGTGGCTTTTCAAACGATGGTAAATCGGTGTTGTTTGTTTCTCAAAGGGTAACTTTTTCTAACAGGTACGGACAATTGTTTACCGTTCCGCTTAGTGGTGGTATGTCTGTACAATTAGATATTCCCAATGCCAGTTGGGCAACCTATTCACCAGATGGAAAACAAATGGCTTACAATCCTATCAACGATGCTTTCCGCCAATGGAAACATTACCGGGGCGGCTCCATCTCCAATATTTGGATATATACTTTTGCAGATCATAACACCTTAAAAATTCCGCAACCCGAAGGGGGCTGTAATGATGTTAATCCTATGTGGATGGGTAATACTATTTATTTCAGAAGCGACCGTAACGGAGAATTTAATTTGTTTTCTTACAACACTGCATCAAAAAAAATAGAACAGCATACCAGCTTTAAAGATTTTCCTGTTGTAAATGCTTCTGGCGGCAACGGAATGATTGTGTTTGAGCAAGCGGGGTATTTGCATACTTTTTCTCCCGGGCAAACAAATACCAACAGGTTAAAAATTGGAATAGCTGCAGACTTACTGGAGCTGCGGCCACGTTTTGTAAAAGGTGCAAAGTATATAAGAAGTGCTGCACTTTCTCCTTCGGGCCAACGGGCTGTTTTTGATTTCAGGGGAGATATAATTTCTGTACCTGCAGAAAAAGGTGATGCCCGTAATCTTACACAAACTGTTTCGGCTCATGAAAAATTTCCTGCCTGGTCACCAGATGCAAAAAGCATTGCCTATTTTTCGGATGCCGGCGGCGAATACCAGCTTGAAATAAAATCGCAGGATGGAAAAGGCGAAGCAAAAAAATTTAAACTTAACGGAACCGGCTTTTATGCATTTCCAAAATGGTCGCCGGATGGAAAAAAAATAAACTTTGTTGATAACGGCCGTAACCTGTATGTACTGGATGTGGCTACAGGTGCAATAGATAAAATTGATGCCGATGAATTATACGTACCCGGCCCGTTTCGTAATTTATTTGGCGACTGGTCAGCAGATTCTAAATGGATAGCCTACACTAAAGTAACAGCTACACAATTTAAACGTATTTTTTTATATTCAGTTGATCAGCAAAAATCATTTGCATTAACCGACGGATTAAGTGATGCCGCCGAGCCAATTTTCGACAGGGGCAATAAATACCTCTACTTTTTTGCATCTACCAATGCAGGGCCGGTACTCAATTGGTTCGATCAATCGAATGCCGATATGCAAAGCAGCAGTTCTATTTACCTGGTTACGCTGCAAAAAGAAACTATTTCTCCTTTTTCAAAAGAAAGTGATGAAGAAAAAATATCTGCAGGATCCGGTGGAAAAGAAACGGCGGATACTTCTAAAACAAAAAAAGATGCTGTTGACAAAAAACCGGCATTGCTCAGCATAGATTGGGAAGGCATCCAAAACCGCATTATCGATTTACCCATTAAGCCGGGAAATTATGAACAACTGGCAATGGGAAAAGAAGATGAGTTATTGTATGTTGCTTACAGTAATGACAATCCTGAAACAGGGATGTTACATAAATATGATATAAAAAAACGCAAGGATGCTGAGGTAACCACAATGGATGGTTTTGTACTTTCTGCCGATGGTAAAAAAATGTTGTATAAAAATGGACCCGCCTGGGCCATCAGCAACGCAGGAGAAAAAAATGAACCTGGAAAAGGTATGCTGAATACTGCAGATATACAGGTAAAGATTGAGCCTGAGGCAGAGTGGCCGCAAATTTTTGATGAAGCATGGAGGGTTAACCGTGATTATTTTTACGACCCCGGAATGCATGGTGCCAACTGGTTGGCCATGAAAAAAAAGTATGAAGTCTTTTTACCTCACCTTGCCTGCCGCAGAGATTTAAATGTTTTGATACAATGGATGTGCAGCGAACTTGCAGTAGGGCATCATCGTTTAACCGGCGAAGGAGACTTGCTGAATACACCCGAAAAAGTTAGTGGTGGTTTATTGGGTGCAGATTATACAGTTGATAAAAACCGCTACCGCATTAAGAAAATTTATGGCGGCTTAAACTGGAACCCTAATTTAAGGTCGCCCTTAACCGAACCTGGCGTAAATGCAAAAGAAGGTGATTATTTACTGGCAGTTAATGGGCAGGATGTTACCGCAGCGGATGAACTGTATCGTTTTTTTGAAAACACCGCAGGTAAAATTGTAGAATTAACTATTGGCAGCAACCCCGATTATAAAGGATCGAGAGTGGTAAAAGTTGTTCCGGTTGCAAATGAATTTGCATTACGCAACCGCAACTGGGTAGAAGGTAATTTAAAAAAAGTTAATGACGCCACCAACGGGCAGGTGGCTTATGTGTATGTGCCTAATACTGCTGGATTGGGGCATGAATATTTTAAACGATACTTTTTTCCGCAAGCCAATAAAAAAGCGATAATTATTGATGAAAGATTTAATGGTGGCGGGCAACTGGCCGATTATTATATTGATATTTTACAGCGGCCTTACCAGGCATACTGGAATATGCGTTATGGTAAAGATTTAAAATCTCCCAGTGCATCTATACAGGGGCCAAAAGTTATGATCATTGATGAAACTGCAGGGTCGGGTGGAGATATGCTGCCCTGGATGTTTCGTAAATTTAAAGTAGGTACGCTGGTGGGTAAACGCACCTGGGGAGGGCTTGTTGGCATTTTAGGATTTCCTGAGTTTATTGATGGAGGTGGAGTTACTGCACCCAATGTAGCTATCTGGACAAAGGATGGTTTTGTTGTAGAAAACGAAGGTGTTGCACCTGATGTAGAAGTAGAACAATGGCCTGCAGAAATAATTAAAGGCAGGGATCCGCAGTTAGAAAAAGCCATTGAAATTGCTTTAAAAGAATTGGAAAAAAATCCTGCGCCGGAACCTAAGCGGCCACCTTATCCTAAAAAAGCAACCAATTAATCATTAATACAAACGGGTTATCAAAAAAAGATAACCCGTTTATTTTTACTTTCTCTATACAAAACATTACCTGAATTTACCCGAAATGGTATAACACACTTTATCATTAATCCTGTTAAAAATCTGGCCGTTTATTTTCCGCAGCCGTCGTGTTTTTCTTTTATCCAATAACCTGCCTTCGCTATCAAAATATTGCGGCAGGCTAAAATAAGTAAGTACATAATATTTATGGTAAGCCAATGGCGCTTTTAATGCCACAGGTTTTATCGACATAAAAATGAGGGTATTCTTTTTCTCATCTACATAGTAATCAAAATTTTTAATCCAGGTGCAGCGTATGCTTTGCATTTGATTGATGAGCTCATTAACTTTAGGTGCATTTAAATGAAATTTTTTAAGTGTATCATTCAACCTTGCTTCCCCGGCAGCAAATTCATATACATAACTCAGCGTATCTGTAATAAATTCAAACGATATGGTTTTAAAATCTCTTGATGTAAAGCCAATCGTAAATGGCGATTGCTGTGCTAAACTTTTATAGTTTTCTTCAATTTTATCCAGCACCTTTTCGTTTTGATAATAATATTTTGTAGAAATATTTTTAGGTGAGCACGAAAAAATAATAAATACTGGCAGTACTGGTAATAAGGAGCGTATTATATTAGTTAACATCAACTTGTTTTTTTGTACAGTAAGTAATTCCAAAAATAATCCGTTTAAAAAATGCCGGCGATAATTGCATTTGTGTTCGGCCACCATAATCCCAGTACACCAGTGTAATAATTCCATTTGCCTCCTTCACGCTTTCGGCCACAACAAAATGGGTGGGGAAACTTACTTTAATTTGAACATGATTTTTTTTGTGCACTATACGGTTATTAATATACAACACCACCATACCTGTTGCTAATCTTTTACTGATGTACTGATAAAGATTTCCTATATGCGGACGAATAAGATCCGAACCATTTGCTTTTACTTTATACCTCAGCAAACTTCTTACCATACCGTTAAACTTGGCATAATTTACCGATGCCCACCGGGTATCTTCATCACCTGAATTATATTTTCGGTTAAATAAATTAATGTAGCCTTTGTAATGATCTGCCAACGCTAAAAACCACATTTGTTCTGCAGGATGAATATCTAAAATACCCTTGAATTTCATGAGGCCTGCTTCTTTTTTTACTGCAGCCGACGGATTGAATACACTGTTGCCAAATTGCGCTTTCCCATCTTTATATAATTGCAATAATAATTTTGCATAACCAAGAGGATCATCTTTTAATAGTAAATAAGTTAATGCACCGTAACCGCAAAAGTTAGTGCCATTACCAGGGTAAATGCTTATGGGGTTGTGAATATTTATTTTTATATTTTGAAGAAACAATGCCGGTTTAATATTTGGCCAAAATGTGCTGGGTGTTAAAATTTTAATACTATCAATAAAAGTAATTGCCTGTTGTTGGGTACTGGTGGATAGTGAATCTTTACCGGGCAGATATTCAGGATTTGCATTACCACGACTGGTAAAACAAAAACATAAAACCAGTATTAATACATACTGTTGTTTAAATATTCCTCTTGCTTTCAAATTATTTTTTTAATTGCTGGTAAAGGTAGCCCGTTATAAAGCGGCATTCCTAACTGTTAGGTATGCAATATTAATGCCCGTTTTTTATTGCTTACCTTGTTTGGGCATAGCATTAACTTTCAGGCAATGCATGGCATAAAAAAAGCGCAAAAGAAATTATTTCTGGCTCCTCTTTTTTTCCTCTTCCGGAAACTTAACTGAAAGCGGCCCGTTGCCCACAATGAGGAAATAAATAAGCAACAGCAAAATTAAAATAGATAAAAATAATTCGGAATATGGCCTTAATACATCCTGAGAGGAGTTTACAAAAATAATGGCACCAATCAGTATAGGTATTTGTATTAAACAGGCTGCACGGGTAAACATGCCGATGGTTAAAAAAAAGCCACCCAAAATATGGGCAAACGTAACATAGTGACCTAATAAAATAATTAAGAAAGATCCAAATGGCGACCTTAACGACATGAGGCTCACCAGGTCGCTGGTGTTACGCAGAAAATCGATGCCTTTGTACAGAAGAAAAATGCCCAATGCTATACGAATAATATCCAGCCATTTTGGGTGATGCCTGTCACCCCAGTACTCAAATTTTTGTAAGAGGTTCATATTATATAATTTAAAGCTGAAGGAATAAGAGCTGTAATAAATTTAATAAATTTTAAGGAGAGATGCAAGCAGTTTTTTAAACGGGCACATAAATAAATGCTGATTTTTATTAAGATGCAGATAATAATATTTTATTAGAACACTGCTCTGCACTGCATAAAATTTTTATAGACTAACATCTTTTACAATTATTCGTAATCCTCATTTATTTCCACTCATCCTGTTTTAGTAAAAATGTGATGGTATTTTTTTATTTTTATTAAAATAACTGTCATGAAAAAAAATAAACTCTTTACAACTATTCTTGCCTTATCTATGTTTAGTTTTTGTACCGCACAAAAACTTATTACCCCGGCGGATGGCGGTAATAAAAAAGCTATGGTAAGCGAACGCATTGGTATTACTGAAGTAACTATCAATTACGACAGGCCGGCAGTAAAAGGGAGAGAAGGAAAAATTTGGGGCGACCTTGTGCATACAGGATTTAGCGATTTAGGTTTTGGTACCAGTAAGGCTGCACCATGGCGTGCCGGTGCAAATGAAAATACCCTATTTACTTTTAGTACCGATGTTATGATAGAAGGCAAAGCTTTAGCAAAAGGGACTTACGGTTTTTTCATTGCAATGGGTACAGGCGATGCCACGCTAATTTTTAGTAACAATTCCACTTCGTGGGGCTCTTATTTTTATAATGATAAAGAAGATGCATTAAGGGTTGTTGTAAAAACTATTCCTTTAAATGAAAGTGCAGAAAGGTTGCAGTATCAGTTTATAGATGAAAAAGATAACAGTGCTGTTGTGGCTTTAACATGGGAAAAATTAAAAATTCCTTTTACCATATCTGTTGATTATGTAAAAACTCAAATTGAAAGTTTTAGAAGACAGTTAAGAAATGATGAAGGCTTTGAACCTGATGCATGGGTACAGGCCGCAAATTTTTGTGTGAATAATAA
>NZ_JANMUN010000253.1:0-18186 GCF_031391665.1 Ferruginibacter sp. | reverse complement strand
TGCAAATTTAACGAACTATTAGCTATGGAAAAATTAATCTAAAATATCTTTGTAAATAATGAAAATAATTTTACTGTTGGGTGTTTTTTTATTTTTAAACGAAATAGTATTTGGCCAGGATTTGCAGGGTGAATGGAAGGGTTATTTTACGGAGTTATCAACAGCAGGAGAAACAGCAATCAGTTTTACATTTATAAAAAAAAATGATTCTGTTTTTACTGCTACCAGTAAAACATTTTTAAAACCATTTACATACAGGGATACAGCAGTTTCTATATTAAGTGGCGGATTTTTAAAGAAGAATATTCTGTATTTGGAAGAATCAAAAAATTTGAAACCTTTTTCAGGAGCTGGTGTTGTAACCTGTTTACAATTAATGAAATTGCGCTACTATAAAACAAAAAAAGAACTGGTGTTGCATGGTACCTGGTTTACAGAAACAGAAAATTGCGGATCGGGCCGCATTCATCTAACTAAAAAGTTAAAGTAACATGAAAAAAATTATACCCTTATTATTATTCCTATCGTGTTTTACATCAGTTTTTGCACAGGAATTTAAAGGCCAGTGGAAAGGCCAGTTTACTGACAACAGCACCACATTTATGGGCTGGGGTGGCGAACGTTGTGATTATGTGCTGGAACTGGAAACCAATGGTAATGAAGTTACCGGTTACTCTTACACTTATTTTAATGATGGGGGAAAAAGATACTATACCATCTGCAGATTAAAAGGCAGGCTGAATAAAAAAAGTGGCTATGTGGAAGTAACAGAAACCGAAAGAACAAAAACAAATGTGCCTGTGCACATAAGAAACTGCTTTCAGGTGCATAAGCTAACTTATTTTAAACAGGATGATGTGCAAATGCTTGAAGGGAGTTGGGTGCCGGCACCTAACCAGGAAGGCGATTGCGGATATGGAACAACCGTTTTATCACGTAGGGTACTTAAAAAAAATACACCACTTTTTAATAACACTACTGCCCGTAATGATAAGCAACAAAAAAAACAAGATCCCAAATTAAATAATATTTTTAAAGACAAAAATAAAGTTACCCCGCCGCCAGTTGTAAAAAGGGACAGCCCCAAGACTGCAGTTATACCGCCGGTTGTAAAAACTCCAGTAAATCCTGAAACTAAAATATTGCCTCCACCTGTTGTAAAAACTAATCCTGAAATTAAGCCGAGGGCAGATATTAATTTTGAAAAACGCAATAACAATCTTATTAAAACTATTGAAATAGAAAACGAAACTTTTAAAGTTGACCTGTACGATAACGGCGATATAGACGGAGACACTATTTCGCTTTTATTTAATGGCAAATTAATACTTTCTCATAAAAGGCTGAGCGACAAAGCTATTACCCTTAACTTAAATACAGATGACAAAAAAGATGTAAACGAGCTGGTGATGTATGCCGAAAATTTAGGATCTATACCGCCAAATACTGCTTTAATGGTAGTTACCGACGGTGGCAGAAGGTACGAAGTACGTATTGCAAGTGATCTTGAAAAGAGCGGTGTTATACGTTTTGTTCATAAACCAAAAAGTACACAATAATCAGGCAATATTGGCGTTATTATCAAAACCAATATTTTTACCTGATGAAAAACTTTTACACTGCTGCTGTACTTTTTATTGGTATAGTTGTAATAAGCTTCTCTATATCTTCATGTGCAAAACCCGATACCAGCCAGGATAAACCCAAAGAACAACAGGTTGTTGGCGAATGGTTTATAGAAAGGGTACAACTTAGAATTTATTACAACAATGTTTTTTCTAAGGACACCATCATTTACAGGGCACCCAAGCCAAAGAATTTTGTTCAGTTTGATGCCAACTTAAATTTTCAATACTGTTTTAACAGCAGTACAATAAATACCGGTACTTACAAGTTTTCCGGCAGCGATTCATTAATTGCAACTACCCCTTCAAAAACATATAACTGGAAAATGCTTACACTTACTTCAGAAATATTTACGGTTGTAAATACTTCAACTAACGATCCGGCATTTCCCGGAGCTAAAGTGGAAACTTACCAGACATTTGGAAGATAATTAAAAATAGTTCTTAATCCGAACTCTCACAGTAAACTGCATCCCTATTTTGGGATGCTTTTTTTATGCTTAGAATTTAAAATTCCAGGTAACTGCCGGGATAATAGGAAATAAAGAAACCTGTTTAGCCTGGATGGATAAAGTGCCATTTAAAGCACTGCCGTTTTGATCGAAATAGACAAAGTATGGATTTTGGCGGCTGTAGGCATTATAAATACTAAACACCCATTCGCTTTTCCATTTTCTTTTTTCGTTTTTCTTTGGGGTAAGTATGGCAGATAAATCTAAACGGTGATAAGCAGGCAAACGGTATTCATTAATGCGGCTGTACTCCTGCGTTAGTATGCCGTTTACTATGTAAAAACGCTGTGGCAAAGTTGTTGCATTGCCGCTGCCATAAACAAAAGTGGCCGAGAGTTTCCATTTTTTATTTAATTCATAAATACCCACAACACTTAAATCATGTCGCCTGTCGTACTTAGCCGGATACTTTTCGCCGAAGTTTAGTGCAGCAAATTTTCTCCAGGTCCAGCTTAAAGTATAACCCACCCAGCCGGTTAGCTTACCTCTTGCTTTGTTAATAAAAAATTCAGTACCGTAACTCCATCCTTTTCCAAAAGCAAAAGAATTTTCAGTGTCATCTAACGAGTTGGGCGTATAACCTTCCTGGTATTCAATTTGGTTTTGCATTTGCTTGTAATACACTTCTACAGAAGTTTCATAGGTATTATCCTTAAAGTTTTTAAACAACCCAGCGGCGTATAAAAAACTTATTTGTGGTTTTACTTTATAAGTACTGGGTACCCAAATATCGGTAGGTAAAGTAGTACCGGCGTTGCTTACTAAATGAATGTATTGCAGGTTTCTGGTTACCGATGCTTTTAAAGAAGTTTCATCATTTAAAGCATAACGTAAAGTTAATCTCGGCTCTAATCCTCCATAAGTTTTTACAGCTTCTCCCCTTTTAAAAACTGTACTGTCGGTTCTGTTTCCGTTGGCATCTGTTGCATAAATTTTATAAGCACCAATTTGTTGAAACCAACTGTAACGCAAGCCGGCATTTATTTTTATCTTATCACTTATTTCCCAGTCATCCTGTAAATAAACTGCCGCTTCGTTTGCAAATTTTGTTTGTGCATTGTTAGGATTAAAAACCACCGAATCCTGTTTACCACTAACTACCGAAGGTGTAAATTTGTGGTAAGTAAAAATGCCGCCGAATTTTATTTTATGCCCCGTAAAAGGATACAAATCAAAATCCTGTTTTATGCTAACATCTCTTATACCCGAGGCTAATTTTATTTCAAAATTATTTTGCGCTGCTTTAAAAGTAAAATTATAATCATTGTAAACGGCTGTAGTATTACCAAATAATTTTTTATTAAACACATGGTTCCATCTTAAAGTACCGGTTGCATTTCCCCAGGGGATATTTACTTTTAGACTTTGCTTTCCGTTTGCAAAATCAAAAACATCACGACCAAAGTATCCACTTAAATACACCCTGTCTTTTTCAGAAAATTTATAATTTACTTTAGCATTTAAATCATAAAAATAATAACCCGATCCGTAAAACTGGCTGCCGGGTTTAATAAATGGTTTTGTCAATGCATCTATATAAGTTCTTCTTGCCGAAACAATAAATGATGCTTTATCTTTTTTTATTGGGCCCTGTATTGATAATCTTGAAGCAATTAAACCAATGCCACCCTCCACCTGGTATTTTTGGTTGTTACCTTCCTTCATCGAAATATCTAAAACACTCGATAGCCTACCTCCATATTGTGCCGGCATTCCTCCTTTAATTAAGGTTACATTTTTTATTGCATCAGAATTAAAGATGGAGAAGAAACCAAACAGGTGACCCGTATTATACACGGGAGCATCATCTAATAAAATTAAATTTTGATCAGGGCCGCCTCCACGTACATATAAGCCTGCACTACCTTCGCCTGCATTGCGTATGCCCGGTAATAATTGAATGGTTTTTAAAAGATCTACTTCGCCTAAAAATGCAGGGATTGATTTTATTTGCTCAATGGGTAAAGTAAATTTTCCCATTTGGGCATTTTTAACATTCGCATCTCTTTTTTTTGATGTAACAAATACTTCCTGCGATAAAGAAATTTTTGGGAGCAGATTAAAATTCAATTGCTTGTTACCATCTAACTTTATTTGCAAAATTTTTGGCTGGTAACCAATGTAGGAGCTTATAAAAATATACTCTCCTTCTTCTAAAGTAATAGAATAAAAACCGTACTGGTTGCTGCTGATACCTTTTGTTTTTTCCTGTACCGCAATGGATGCACCAATAAGTGTTTCTCCATTTAAAGAATCTTTTATAAAACCGCTAACAGTAAACCTGTTTTGTGCTTTTGCAAAAAAAGGAACCAGTATTAACAGTAAGAGAAACAATTTAATTTTCATAGTTCCTTTATAAAAACTGATGTAATGCTGCAGTTATAAATTAAGAATACTTATTGTGTTTTAATGGTATCTTTTATAGAGCCGCAATGCAGCATAGTACCTTTAAACTCCGGATGATTTTTTCCCAAATAAGGGTTTACAACTTCTGTTGTATTGCTTATCCAGTTAGCGCCTTTATCTTCTCCAAATGCCATTGGGCAATTTTGAAAATATAAATTGGGGCCTTCGTAATTAATTAATTTAAAAAATGGATACAATGCTTCTGAAACCCAGCTAAAATCGTGGCGCATTTCTGTAATATCTGTTTGCATAATTATAGACGCAGCATTTGCTTTTAAATCGCCAATTTTTGCAAGTGCATCTTCATAAATAGCTGCTGTATCTTTTTTAAGTTCGTCTAATTTTATGCTATCCACCAGCACAATAAATTTTTTACCCGCTTGCTTAATTTTAACTGTATCCGCATCTACAAATGCATTTTTCATTTCAAAATAGGCATTCATTGTTTCCGCTATACTTTTATTAAATTCTTCGGAATGCTTTTTTAAAGCCAGGGGCTGTTGCTTTGGCCCGCTATCTCCCCCACCTTTACTCTTAAAAGCAAACCAGTAAGTACAAAATGCTGCTATTGCCAGAATTACTATTGCCAGGATTTTTTTCATTGTATATTTTTTGGCAAATTTACGATATAACACTAATTACTTTAAAAAGTTTGCTGATTAACTTACTTTTGCAGCCTGAAAAAAGGGAATTCATCCCTTTCAGAATTACTTATGCTGTTAGGATTACAAAATGTAACGTTTGAATTTGGTGCAAGAACTATTGTGGAAGATGCTACATGGCATATTCAACCCAACGAACGTATTGGTTTAATTGGTTACAATGGAACGGGAAAATCTACTTTATTAAAAGTGCTTACCGGCCAGTACAGCCCTGCAAAAGGAACTGTGGAAAAAGGCAGGGAAACCACCATTGGTTTTTTACACCAGGATTTACTGGGTTTTGATACCGAAGATTCTATTTTAGAAGTAGCCATGGGTGCTTTTGAAAGAGTTAAGCAATTAGAAAAAGAACTGGAGCAGTTAGGCCACGAACTGGAAAAAACCGGTAACGAAGATCTGGCACATAAATATGCTGACTTATTACATGAAATGGAAGTGCTGGATGGTTACAGCATCCATCATAAAACTGAAGAAATTTTGCAAGGCCTGGGTTTTGCCAACGCAGATTTAGGAAAGCAGTATAAAAATTTTAGTGGAGGCTGGCGTATGAGGGTGCTGCTGGCAAAAATGATCCTCATGAATCCTGATGTATTGCTAATGGATGAACCGACGAACCACCTTGATTTACCGAGTATTGAATGGCTGGAAAAATATTTGATACATTACCCCGGAGCTGTTGTAATTGTATCGCATGACCGCTTTTTTTTAGACCGGATGGTGAATAAAATTGTTGAGTTGTATCAAAAAGAATTACATTTTTATACCGGCAACTATACTTATTACGAACAGGAGAAAGCACTGCGGATTGATATGCAGCAAAAGGCTTACGAAAATCAGCAGGATTATATAAGACAAAATGAAAGGTTTGTAGAAAGATTTAAAGCAAAAGCCAGTAAAGCTGCAGCTGCACAAAGTATTGTTAAGCGCTTGGAAAAATTAGACCGCATTGAAAATGTAGAATTGGAACGCCCCAACATGCGTATAAATTTTGCTATTGATAAAACACCGGGAAGAACTATTGCTACATTAAAACATGTAAGCAAAAGTTTTGGGAGCGTAAAGATTTTGGAAGATACTGGTGCAGAAATTGACCGTGGCGATAAAATTGCTTTAATTGGCGCTAATGGAAAAGGGAAATCTACCTTATTAAGAATTATAGCTGATACAGAAAATTTTGATGGGGAAAGAATTTGGGGGCATAATGTAGATGAATCTTTTTATGCACAGCACCAACTGGAAGCGCTTAATCAAAATAATGATGTGCTCGAAGAATTAAAAGATGCCCGTAGCGGAAAAACTGATTTGGAATTAAGAAGTTTATTAGGTGCTTTTTTATTTAGCGGCGATACTGTTGAAAAGAAAATTAAAGTATTAAGCGGTGGCGAAAAAGCAAGGGTGGCATTGGCCAAAACAATTGCCAGCAAAGCAAATTTTTTAATGCTGGATGAACCTACTAACCACTTGGACATACACTCTGTTGACTTATTGGTAGAAGCATTAAATAAATACGAAGGCACTATTGTTTTAGTAAGTCACGACAGGTATTTTATAAGCCGTATTGCCAATAAAATTTGGGATATTGATAATTATAAAATAAGAGAATTCAAAGGTACTTATGCAGAGTGGGAAGACTGGAAAGAAAGAAAAGAAAAATCAGATGCTGCATTGTTAAAGGCCGAAGGCAGTAAACAATCGGCAACTGGCAATAAGCAATTAACAAAAGAAGCAGTTGCTAAAACAGAACAATCAAAAACAGTTAATCAACCAGTAACCAATAACCAGCAGCCCGGTATTGATAAAGAATTAAAAAAAGAATTGCAGAAACAAAAAAATCGTTTTCAACAATTAGAAGAAAAAATAGCACAACTTAATAAAAAGAAAATTGAACTGGAAGCCGCTTTAGCACTGCCCGAAATTTATAACGACAAAACTAAATTTTTGAAAGCCGAAACGGATTATAAAAATGCCGATTTTGAATTACAGAAACTGAATGCTGAGTACGAAATTGTTTTTGAAAAAGTGATGGAGCTGGAAGATAAAATGGGCTAAAAAAAATTAAACCGATAATAAAAAGTCCCTCCAAAAAAATTTTGGAGGGACTTTTTATTTATTGAAAAACCTGGAAATTAATAATTTCTGGCTGTCATTTCCACTCTCCTGTTTTTAGAACGTCCTGCTGCGGTTTTGTTATCTGCTGCAGGCATATCCTGTCCATGTCCTGTTGATGTCATTTTACTTTCATCAACAGCTTTGCTTACCAAATAAGCTTTAACTGAGGCTGCTCTTGCTTCTGATAAAGACTGATTTTTAGCAGCATCGCCTGTATTATCCGTATGCCCATCAATGTCAAGTTTAAGCGAAGCATCATCAGCCATAATCTTTGCTACTTCATTTAAAGACTTGAAAGATTTTGGTAATAATTTTGAGCTCCCAGTTGCAAAGAAAATATTCTTAGCTGCATAATTAATTTTATCGATTACAGCCTGCGAAATTACAGGGCAACCAAAGTTGGATGCTGGTCCTGCTTCGTTAATACATTTATCTTCTTCATCGTTTACGCCATCTTTATCAGTATCAGGTATTGGGCAACCCTGGTAACGGGCAACACCGGGTACAGAGATACATTTATCTTCTTCATCATTTACACCATCTTTATCGGTATCAGGTATTGGGCATCCATTATATTTTGCCAAGCCTTTTACATCAGGGCATTTATCATCGGCATCAGTAATACCATCACCATCTCTATCGGGGCAGCCTTGTAAAGAAGCCAAACCGGCAACATCCGGACATTTATCGTTATCATCAGTAACACCATCACCATCCCTGTCTTTTGGAGCTTCTACAACTGGCACCGGTGGCGGAGGTGGCGGCATCATTTTTTCTTTGCCAATATTTTGGGCAAAACCAAGTGAGTAAAATAAGTTATCGCCTAATACTTTTTCTGTTAAAGTAAATTTATATTGTGCCTGCAGAAAAAGATAAGCAACATTATTCATATTAAATTGAAGACCTACACCTGCCGGAACAAAGGCACCAAATTTGTCATTATACATTCCCACACCCACACCAGCAGTTAAAAAAGGTGCAATTTTACTTGCATCAGAAAAAGGGCGAATATTTAAAGTTGGTTCCAACTCAATACCTATTTCGGTTTTACCTGTAACACCCTGATAAATGGCACTGTAATCCCGAAACATTGCATTTGCCTTAACAGCTAAATCAATTTTAGATGTTAGTCCTCTCCAGTAAGCTAAAGAAAAACCTTTATCCATTTCCCTTATACTGCTGTACACTTTTCCAGTTACAGGATCCTTGAAGCCAGTTGGCCCTTTAAAATCGGCCAAATTAAAATGAACGCCAAAAAGGGAACCTTTTTTAACCCCCGACCAAGTTTTTTGTCCAAAGGCATTGCTTAAAAGAATCGCAATGGCCAAAAGTAGTTTGAATGTTTTTTTCATGTTGTTTTTAGTTTAAAAATTTTGAGCAAACCCTATTGAATAAAACAGGTTGTCGCCCAATACTTTTTTTGTTAATGTAAATTTGTATTGTGCCTGAACAAAAAGGTAAGCAGTATTATCAAAGTTCAGTTGAATACCACCACCTGCTGGTATAAACCCACCCAATTTATTATTGTATAATCCTATACCGGCTCCGGCAGTAAGAAACGGAGCAAGTTTTGCGGCATCAGGAAAAGGACGAATGTTAATTGCAGGCTCTAATTCAATTCCAATTTCTGTTTTACCTGTTACACCCTGGTTAATGGCACTGTAATCGTAAAAAACAGCATTAGCTTTTACCGATAAATCTATTTTAGAAGTTAGCCCTCTCCAATATGCTAAAGAAAATCCTTTGCTCATATCTTTTAGCTGACTGTATCCTTTGCCGGTAGCAGGATCTTTTATTCCTGCAGGACCATTAAAGTCGCTCAAATTAAAATGTAATCCAAATAATTGCCCCTTTTTAGCCTGGGCAAAAACACCTGATGTTAATAAAAAAAATGCGGCGATTAGTGTTAGTTTTAGTTTCATGATTTTTTGTTTAGTAAAATAAAAGCAGTTGTTCTATAAGCAAATATAATGTTAAATTTATGTAAAGGAGAAAATAGACAACAAAATTTATGCTCCTCTATTGCACTTTAAATCACACTTTTACCAGCTTCCATTTTCCTTTTTTAAAGATAATAATACCCACCACTGCCAGTATGGTTTCAGAAATACCTATTGCAATATAAACACCTGTTGGGCCCATCTTAAGATACTTTGCCATAAAATAAGCTAACGGAATTTGTAAAACCCAATAAATAAATATATTAATAATGGTAGGAGTTTTAGTATCTCCTGCACCATTAAAGGCCTGTACTATTATCATTCCATAAGCAAAAAATATGTACCCTATTGCTAAAATATGAAGGCATAAAGTGCCTGCTTTTACAGCCACTTCGTCAGAGGTAAAAAATCGCATAAGTATTTCGCCAAAAAAGAAAAATATTACAGATACAAGAGCAAAAAACAGCAACGTTAAAAATGCAGTTCTCCAAACGGATTTCTCTGCTCTGTCTGGTTGGCCTGCTCCCAAATTTTGCCCTACCAATGATGCTGCTGCATTGGCTAAACCCCATGCAGGGAGTATGGTGAAAATGCAAATACGAATGGCTGTTACATAACCGGATGTAGTAGACTCGCCTGATTCTGCAATTATCCTTGCTAAAAATATCCAGCTGCAGCTGCCAATGATAAACTGGAACATTCCTCCAAATGAAGTTTTTAAAATACTGTTGATTATTTCAAAATTTACCACAAATTGTTTTTTTACCAGTTTTATAATTTCCTTTCCATTAAAAAGATGATAAAACTGGTACATTACCCCAACTGAGCGGCCAATGGTTGTAGCAACTGCGGCTCCCAACAGGCCCATTTTTGGAAAAGGCCCAATGCCGAAAATCAACAAAGGGTCTAACACAATATTTATAGCATTAGCAATTAACAAAGTTCTCATAGCAATAGATGCATCGCCTGCACCCCTGAAAATTGCATTGTTTACAAAAAGCAACATAATTACAATATTACCTGTAAGCATAATTTGGGTAAACCTGTAGTTTTCCTGCACCACTTTTGTGCTGGCTCCCATAAAACTTAATATTTCTTTTGGAAAAATAAAACCAATAATGCTGATTATAAAAGAAAAGAAAACAGCCACTATTATACCTTGTGCTGCAACTGCAGATGCTGCGTTAAAATCTTTTTCACCTGTTCGCCTTGCTACCAATGCCATAATACCCATTGCTAAACCCCATGCAACGGAATATAAAATGGTAAGTGCCGCTTCAGTTAAGCCAACTGTTGATGAAGCCTCCGAACTGATTTTATTTACAAAATAAATATCTACTAAAGCAAAAACAGACTCCAAAACCATTTCCAGTATCATTGGTACAGCCAGTAAAAATATAGCCCTGTCAATACTGCCGGTTGTAAAATCTTTTACATCGCCACGTACTGCCTGTTTAAATAATTGAAAAATCGATAGTTTTTTTGATGTTAGAATTGTTTCTGACATGATATAATTAATTAGAAAAGTAAAAAATAAAATGAAGCCTGAGATAAATTTGAATACAACTTAAGGAAATTGCGGCTGTCGTAAAACAGGCCATATTTTTAAATGGCCATTAGTCCTTAAGTGTAATTAAAACTTCATAATTCGGTAATTGTAGATTACAAATATAGAAAAATGTTTTTCAACATTTATTATTGATAGGATTTTTTATGGGCTTTTTTTTTATTTGCCTTATATTTGCAGCCCAATTGAGGACCGGTAGCTCAGTTGGATAGAGCATCAGCCTTCTAAGCTGAGGGTCATTGGTTCGAATCCAATCCGGTTCACTTAATTAAAAGGGCAAATGATTAAAGAAATCATTTGCCCTTTTTTAATTTTTGAAACCAACCCAAATGATAAATTTCCTATTAACTGCTTTTATGAGTACTTTATTTTACTTTTCCAAAATCAGTAAACCACTTATTCATTTCTTCGGTTGTTAAAAAATTACCGGAATGTATAATTATCCTGTAGCGGAATGTAACCGATTTACCCGGTTGCAACGAAAAATTTAATTCTTCTTTACCATTGCTGAAAACTTTTCTTCCCAAAGGATTAGCTGCAAATAAACCATAGCCTCTTGCATGCCAGTAAGTGGGATAACCCACATTTAACTGATGATCTGTAATACCTATGGTGATTTCTTTTCCATCTTTTTTTCCTGTAAGCATTACCCAATTACCTTTGCTGCTCCATACTGAATCTCCTTTTAATCCTGTGCTGCCGTAATACATACCCGTAACGTCTGCACCAGATGGCGGCACATTTGTTATATTTCCTTTATCATCAACATAGCTGCTTTTTTCTTTTGAAGGCAATTCTAATTCCCGTGCCACACGAATGGCAAGCATGCCATCTTTTACATCTTTAAAAATTACAGTGGTGTCTGTGGCAGTTAATGTTGTTATCCTGTCAATTACAAAATCATTTTTGCTTACGCTAAAGTTAAAAGTAGTAAGTTCATTAAGTAAAACTTTACTATCGGGCCGTATCCAATTTGCTGCAGCAGTAAGTGACGCAGTTTTGTCATTTATTTTTTTATTGATAATTTTTTGATGAACGATTGTTCCGTAGTGATCCCTTTTTGCAACTTCAATAGCGGTAGAATTATTCCAGAAATCAAGCCCGTTCACTGATTCGTAATTAAACCAGATACCGGTATGATGCGGATGATCTGTTCTTTCGCCTGGTACATTTTTAAAAGGATAGCTACGTGTAACAGTAATACCATCTACAGTGTTTACCGGAAAAAGAACAGGCTTTCGGCTGGAATCGTAATAACAATAAGCGGTCAATAATTTATTATTGAATAAAATTTCAACCTCATTTTTATCTTTTTTTTCTTCAATAATAAACCCGGTTATTTTTTGGGCATTAATGTGACTGCTTAAAAATAAAGCAGCGGTAAGAAAAAATATTTTATTCATGATCAAATAAAATTAATATTTAAAAACTTTACCGTTAGCCATTACTTCCTGTGTTTTTTCATCAAAAGTTACCTTGGCTCCGGTACGGGCAGCAGCATTGGTCATAATGGTAGCAATAGAATGGCTGTACCCAGCTTCTACCGGGGCATTGGGTTGTTTGCGGCTGCGGATACATTCCATCCAGTTGCGTACATGGTTAGAAGTTAGTTTATCGCCGCCGGTATTGGCAGATGCCACTACTGCTTCTGCAGAAGATAAAGTTTGTTCGGTTAAAAGATTGGGCTGCATTTTCATTTCATCAGCAAATCTTTTAGAAAGACCGCCTTTTGGAGCAACCGTATTGTTGATAAGATTTAATTCGCCTCCATTAGAATAATATATTTCTGAAGGCTTTTCATCACCATTATGCATACGGGAACCAAACGTAACCTGGAAGCCGGAAGATAAATCATTAGCAGGTCCGTAATCAAATACAGCAGTAATGGTGTCCCAATTTGTTCTTCCATCTTTCCATGCATAAATACCACCATTGGCAACCACCGATCTTGGGTGTGCAATACCGCTAAACCAATGCACTGTATCTATCTGGTGGCTCATCCATTGCCCCGGTAAACCGGATGAATAAGGCCAGAACAAACGGTACTCTAAATATTTTCTTACATCAAAACTATCGGCAGGCCTGTTCATTAAAAAACGTTTCCAGTCGGTATCTTCTTCTTTTAACTGGCTGAGCAATGCAGGCCTGCGCCAGCGGCCCGGTTGGTTTACATTCCAGCTTAATTCCACCATTGTAATGGGGCCAAATTTTCCTGAACGTATAAATTCATTTGCTGCATGATAGTTGGCACCGCTTCTTCGCTGTGATCCTATTTGAACAATTCTGTCTGTTGCTTTTATGGCTTTTAATGCAGCCCGGTTATCTTCCATAGTTTCGGCAAAAGGCTTCTCTACATAAGCATCACAGCCAGCCTTAACCGCTTCAATAGCATGCAGTGCATGTTGAAAATCGGCAGTGCTGATGAATACAGCATCCACTAATTTTTTGTCATACATTTCTTCGTTGTTGCGGCAGGCTACAATATCATGGCCCATTTTTTCTTTCCATGCCGCTGTGCCTTCTTCCCTTCTTTTTTTCCAGATATCTGATACAGCCACCAGATCAAAGTTCAGTTCTTTATAGTGGTTCATAAAACAGGGCATGTGTGAACTCCTGTGCCGGTCAGAATACCCAATCACGCCTACTCTTACACGGTCGTTGGCACCAATAATTTTTGCATAACTTTTGGCACTGAAGCCCATTGCTGCTGCATACAGGGCTGCTGAAGCTTTAGCTGATTGTTTAATAAAATGCCTGCGTGACTGTGACATAGATTTTTATTTTTATTGTAAAGAATTTTTAAGCCTGCATTAAGTTACCACTTCAACTCTTTTATTTTAATACTTCTGTACGAAACGGCATTGCCATGATCCTGCAGCAGCAAATGTCCCTGGGGTGCTTCTCCAAAATTTTTCCAGATTACATACTTACTGATAGCAACCAAATCCCTGAATTCTTTTGAACCCCTTATGTATTCCAAAACTTTTACGCCATTAAGGTAATGCTCCACTTTATTGTTTGGATAGACTATTAGACGACCAAAATTCCACTGACCTGTCGGTCGTAAAAATCTTTTTTGTTTATCAGCTTTTATCATATCATACACAGAAGCCAACGTTCGGTTGCCATCACGGCCCAGTTTTGCATCGGGATGCAAAGTATCATCAAGTACCTGATACTCTAATCCAATTGCAGAACCCTTACTGTCTTCTGCAAGCGTTACAAAATATTTTACACCACTGTTGGCACCAGGTGTTAATTTAAATTCAAAAGAAAGATCAAATGCAGCAAACTGTTCATCAGTTACAATATCTCCTCCATTTGTTGCTTCTTTACCTTCAGAGTCCAACACAGCAATTGTGCCGTTATTTATTATCCATCCTTTTTCAGGAAAACTGGTCCCCTTTGCACTTTTCCATCCCTTACTTGTTTTGCCATCAAATAATAATCGCCAGCCATCTTTCTTTTCGTAAGCCGTTAAATTATTAACCACAAAATTTGAAACATATACATTGGAAGGAAATGGAGTTGGCACCAGGCCGGTTGTTTTAATCCGTACATTTTTATAACATACTTTTTTACCTGCATGGCTGGCATCTTTAATGCCATGTACCTGCAATCCAATAAAACCTTTGGCATCAATAGTATCAACAACATAAGCAGTTGCAATTCCATTTACCCATGTTTTCATTTCATTACCAATACACTCCACTTTAAAATGATTGTATGCACCTTTTTTAAAAGCATTTTGTGCCTGTGCATTTAATTGCATTGGATAGAGCCAGTCTCTTCTGCCTTCATCATAAATACCACCCGTCCAGCGCCGTGGAGTTGGGTCAATTTCGCATTGGCGACCAAACACTTTTCCTTCGCCATTAAAAGCTGCGGCATCAAAATGGCTACGGGTTTGCAAACCGGCATTACCTTCTTCATCTTCCACCCAAACATCTGCTTCCAAAATAAAATCGCCATATTCTTTTTCGGTAACTAAAAAAGTATTTCGGGAATTAACAACAGTGCGGCCAACAATTATTCCATCTTCCACTTTATAATCGGCTGTGCCACCCAATCGTTTCCACCCGGTTAAATCTTTTCCATTAAAAAGATTTTGCCAGCCTGCTGAGGATTGTTGTGCCGATATAGAAGTTGTAAAAAAGAAAACTGTAACGAATAAAAAGCTCTTTAATTTCATAATAACAATTGCAATGATTAAATGTAATTTTTAAATTTACTTTTTTATTTAATGACAACAATATTTATTTTCTCAACAAAGCAGATGCACACCATAAAAAGGGAGCCTGCCCATTAAGGTCGCCAATGTTTCTTTTGCGATCGATATAATACTGCCTGTAGTTTTTCGCAGTTAGATGACTTATATAAGGCATTTGCCTGTAATGAAAGATTGTGCGTCTGCCGGAGTTAAAATTTCACCACTTTCAAAAGCGATATTACCACTCAAATTCCAAGTAAAGTTATTAGTGCTAATGGAGATGGCAGTCAATTGAAATGCGATGCCCCGTATTTAGACGCTGCCCCCGGCATATAAAAGATCAGGAGTGGTTTTAACATTGTAATGTATTAAAGAAATTATTTTACCCCCAAGATGTCAAATATTTATACTGCCATTTTTTATTCAGATAAGCTGCCTGACACAACATTATTACCCAGCATGCAGTATTTTTTTTTCTTTTATAAAAAACCAAACCACAATACCTGTTATAAAAATGATACCTGCATTCAATAAATAAATATCAGCTACTTTCATATTAGTGTCTTGTAAATATCCCGTCCAGTAATTACCGGCAATAGTACCAATGCCATAATACGCCACATACAATAATGATTGGCCGGTAGCCAGCCAATTTTTATCTACTAATTTATTAATGTACTCTACACACACTACCCAAAACAACGACCAGGAAATACCATGCAATAACTCAACTGGTAATGCGGCAAAAGGATTTTTAATGGCACTGTACAATAATAATCTTATAACAGTAGCAACGATGGTGAGTAATAAAGTGGTTTTCAATCCCAGTCGTAAAATTATTCTTGCAGAAAAATAAAATAACGGCAGCTCACACAAACCCTGGAATGAAATGCCATAACCCACCAAGGAAGCGGTGGCGCCATTCTCTTTCATGTAAGTAGAATAAAAATACCAGATAGTGCTGGTACCTGCCGAAATAATTAAAACAGCATACAGTAAAAAAATCAATGCAGGATTTTTCAGCACATCTCCAAGGTTTTTATACGAACTGGTTTCTATGGCCTGTTTTTCTTTTTCTTCTTTTAAAAAAAAGCTGAAAATAAAAACCAAAAACATGCTGATAAATGAAATGATAAAAATGACATTGATATTGATGGCATCAATTACCTGCCCGGTGATAATGCCGGTGAAAGCCCAGCCTGCTGCACCGGCAATGCGTAACTTGCCATAAGAAAAGTTGGGATTATTTTTTGATAACAGCAATGCCAGACTATCCAGCACCGGTTGAATAGTGTTGTAAAAAACAGACATAATAATGGTAACTACTATTAACCAGGCGAAGCCAGCATTATACAAATAACCCAGGTAACTAAGTGATGAAAAAAGTGATGCAAACAACATTGTTTTTTTATATCCCCATTTATCCGCCATCATACCATACAGGGGTTGTACTAAAAACATCATTACCGGTGTAATGCTGAGTAGAAGGCTGGTTTCGGTTCCACTCAAACCTTTGCTTTTACAATAATCTGCCATTACCGGCAGCCATGATGCGGTGCAGCAAAAAACTAAGAAATATAAAATTCGTAAAAGCCAGGCTTCACTAAACTTCATGCAAATAATTTTTAGAGAGTTGAAATCCTGCTGGAGCATCAATCATTATTATTCCATTTTTATGCGTTTGCATTATAGTCGCCGGAATTTGATTGGACACTTTTTCTTCAATTGTTTTTTTAATGATGGGGGCTTTCTTTTCTCCATTGGCAATTAATAAAACCTGTTTTGCATTCATGAGATGTTGCAGGCCGATGGTGATGCCTTTGGAAATATTTGTTTCGGTAGAAAAATATTTTTGTCCAACAGATAAAGTTGTTTCATCTAAATCAATAACATGAGAATAATTAGTGAATGCAACTCCCGGTTCATTAAAGCCAATATGACCGTTCATGCCAATACCGACAATCATTAAATCTATACCGCCGTTATTCTCTATCACTTCATCCATGGTTTCGCATTCAGCTTTTAAATCATCTGCCATTGCATTAAAAACATGCAGCAACCCCGCCTGCAAACCCAGCGGATTAAATACCGTGTTGTATAAAAAATAATGACAGCTGCCTTCGTTCTCCGGCGGTACACCTACCCATTCGTCTAAACCAATAAAAGTGGTTTCAGAAATATGTAAATGTTCGTCGTTGGCTTTTTGTACAAATAGCTGGCAGGGTAATAATGGTGTATGACCCGATGCCAGGCAAATTACTGCTGATGGTTTTTGTTTGATGGTATCAAAAATTATTTGTGCAACGGCAGCCGATAAGGTTTCGTAATTGGGATAAATTTTTGTTTGCATAATAATATTTTATTCAACTTTCATAACTGTTGTTCTTTCACTCACCCCATTTTCATTTATCGCTTCTATACTGTAATAATATGTTTTTTGAGAATCCATGGCCTTCATCCAGTATTCGTTATTGCTGTGCACCATGATGCAGGTGTACAATTTGTCGGGGTGAGTGCCGTAATAAATATTATAAGCGAAAGCATTATCTACCGGCTTCCATTTTATAAAAGCACTACGTTTATCTTTTTCTGTACGCAAAACAATGAAATTTTTAACTGCAGTTGGTTTTGCACCGTTGCCATTGCCAAATACACGGAGGCCGCTGATGGCAAACTTACCCGTGGGCATATGAATGTTTTCTAATTTTATAAATCTTGCCTGTACCGGTTTTTCTAATTCTACATAATCATGCGGTACATCAGTTTTGTTTTTGCTTTTATGTACAAGCGTATTCCATTTTTTTCCATCAACAGATGAATACAATTTGTATTGATGATATTGTTCGCCACCATTTATTTTTCCTAAATGATCCTGCGCCACATCCTGGTCGGCATAATTTATTTGCACTGCGTTAACTGTGGAAACATTTCCTAAATCGGTTTGTATGTATTCGCCTTTGTTTGCTGATGCTGCACTCCAGTATGTTTTTGCCAATTCATCTACAGCGTTGTTAGGAAGATAACCACCGAGAGTAGAAGAAACCTGTACCGGTTTATTATAGTTCAATAACATCCAGCCAGTGAAGTATGACGACTTGCCATTTGTTTCAAAAGCTGTTGAAGAAATAGTTACTGCAGGTATATAATGAGGATAA
>NZ_JANMUN010000111.1:0-6600 GCF_031391665.1 Ferruginibacter sp. | reverse complement strand
GTGAAACCTTTGGCGCGCTCATTCCGATTCCGTATTCCGCAAGACCTACAGTATTGTTGATCGCTGTCGGACCACCACATTTACTGGTACCCGACCACGGTGTTTGAACGTAAGGAAATGATGACCTGAAAGTTGTATCATTCGCCTGGATACCGGTACTGTAACTTAACACACCACCCAGTTTAGGTGTAACGGGGTTTGCCCCACCAACTGTGTAATCATCATACCATAAACCAATAGCCGCTAATGCAACACCGCCTACTGCCTGCAGTTCGATGGTGGTTACATCATCTTCCAGTCTTCTTCCGTTAGGAAAACCATCCATGTTAGGAATAAACTGAATTGAAGTACTGCCGTTATAAGCAGGATCAGTTAAACCAAGTACTGCAGCATTTACAATACCAAGGCTGCTGAATTTAGGATCGTTACGTGGAGTGGGAGGTACTGCCATATTTAAACGCAGCATATCACCAAGCGTTGGTAAAAAATTATTAATAAAAGGTTTACCGGGAGAAAGCGGGCCACCAGTTTTACCTGTTGCTAACTGATAAGGCGCAAGGTTAGGAACACCAGTGTAAAATATGGGTAAGATATCAACAGCTCTCGGGCTTTTATTATCGGGTAATAAAATGCTTCCAAAAACTGCTTCGTCCAATGCTGTACCTTTAACAGCAGCAGATCCTTTTAAAGAAAATAAACCAGCTTTACCATTTCTAAAATCATAAGCACCTAAAGAATGATTTTGAATTCTTAATGCATTTAGTGAAGGAACGGCACCACCAAATTGTGAATCGTCCATATACAATGCTAATTCCGGATTGGTAAAGTATGATGCAAACTGCAGATCATTTGCAGGAGTGGTTGAATTCCATTTGTCTTTCATGCCTACAGGAATTATCGCTTCGTTGGTAAGTGGCATACCCAAACGTGATACCTGAACCCATGGGCCAGAGTAACTAACAGCACCGGCTGCCCCAATAGTTTTTATTTGCTGCCTGCTTGCACTTGCCCATACACCAATTACAAAATCGCCATCTAAAATGTTTGCCGCCTGCGATACTGCTTTACCATCTTTTTGTAAAAGATTGATAGGTATTTTTAAAGCTATACTGTGTACATTAAATCTTGCTAAACCATCTTTTGTTGCATTGGTAGTATTGCCTTCGGGGCGAAAATTACCTGCATCAAATGCACCGGCTAAATCCACAAAAAACGGATCATCAACCGGACCGCAAAAAACTCTTTCGCCACTTGTAGCGGTGGTGATGGCTGCAGTAATTAACGCATCGTAACTGGCAGCACCTAAACCAACCGGTGTACTTTGAATAGAGCGTGGGCCAATGTTTGCAGGAGGCACAATGCCATTTGCAACTACAGTTGTAAAGGCTCCGCCATTCACACTTTTTTCGCAGATGTAAGTTGTTTTTATATTTTGGGCACCTAAACGGATATTGAAAAACGTTGTTGGATCCTGGTTAATTTGAGAAAAAGTGAAACGGTAAATTATATCGTCGGCTGCACTTGCTGTTTTATTTTTTATATGAATTTCATAGCGTATGTTGGTACCAAATGTATAATAGTTTGGTCCGCCTTCGGGTAATTCAAAAGGAATATAGTTAGCGATAATGGTAACTGTATTAGGATCATCCGGACTGCGGAATGCATACAGATCGGTATTATCACACAAGGGATCGTTAGAAATTAACGGCGCTTCCCTGTGGCTTGATGCATTTGCTACAATGCTGCCTGTAAGTAAGGCCAGCATCAGTACCAGTTGCTTTGTTTTGAAAAATGTTTTTTTCATTATTTTAATTTTAGGTTTTTATTATTTAGATGAGGTTGCATTATTAAAATCGAACAACAGTGATAACCTGATGGTATTTTTTAAAGCATTGGTGTTAGTGTTATTACCTGTTGGAACTAAGTAAGAAAAATTTAAGCCTGCAACTTTATATTGTACACCTGCGCCAACAGTTAAATAATTTCTGTTGCCTTTTAATTTGCTTTCGGTAAAATATCCGGCACGTAAACTAAATTGATCTTTGTAAGTATATTCTGTACCAAGACCTAACTGAAATTCTTTTATTTCTTCGCTGAATCCATCAGGTGCATCACCAAAAGAACTGAACCAGCTGCTAACAACACCTTTATTTTCGTATGCGGCTACTTTAGCTGCATCGCTGGGATCGGGAGGAGTTGGCACCATTAATTTATTTACATCAAGTGCAAATGAAATTTTATTTTCTTCGTTAAATTTTTTATTGTAAGCTGCACCCAGTGCAAGGTTTGCAGGAATATAATTGTCTGCACCACCATAATTTATTTTACTGCCGAGGTTGGTAATGGCAGCGCCAAAATTCCATCCTTTATCGTTCATGTAAAAAGTAGAAATATCGGCTGCAACTGCACTGCCCGATTTGTAATTAGCGTTTGTACTGGTGTTGGCAAGCTTGCTTCCGATATACCTTAATGAAATACCAACGCCCATTTTTGTTGAAAGTTTACGGGAGTAACCAGCTTCAACAGCAATGTCGGTTGGCTTGTAACTACCTGTTTCCTGGCCAATGTTATCAGTAAAAGTAAAAGTACCCAAACTGAAATTGCGTACTCCAAAACTGATGGCTTCTTTATCGTTAAGTTTATAAAAACTTGATAAAGAAATTTGATACAAATTTTTTACATCAAGCTCACTTAACCACGGCGTGTAAGTGAGGCCGATACCGTATTGGGCGTCGTTAAAAGCAGTTTTACTGCCATTGTAAAACATGGAGTTGGCATCAGGATTAGTTGCAACCCCAACATCACCCATACCACCAGTTCTTGCATCGGCAGCAAGCCTTAAAAAGGGCACTGCAGTAGTAATAGGATTTTCTTTTCCGGATTGTGCAAACGAAATTTGTGTGATCGTCATAAGCAATAAAACCGGAAGGATGGTTTTAGTTAATTTTGAAATCATGCGTTTTAGTATTTTATTTTTTTAGAAAATGAAACAAGGATGTCTCATGGGTTACATACGGCGAATGCTGTTAAATGGTTTTAACTATTTTAAAAATGGAGCGTTAGCATATTATGTACTACATATATTGTCGTTATTATTCTATAATTTTGAATCTATCATCAATTATTCTTTATTAATTTTTCATTATCAATTACTATGGCTTATTGGTTAGTAAAATCAGAACCCTCAGTGTACAGCTGGGATCAATTTGTAAAAGACAAACAAACTTTTTGGAGTGGCGTTCGCAATTATGCAGCCCGTATAAATTTAAGGGCCATGAAAAAAGGTGATGAAGTTTTATATTATCACAGCAACGAAGGCGTAGAAATTGTAGGCATTGCAAAAGTTATAAAAGAAGCTTACCAGGATCCCACAACCGAAGATGAAAGATGGGTGGCTGTAGATTTAAAACCTGTACGTAAATTAAAAAATGCGGTATCATTAGATCTGCTAAAAAAAGATAAGCGCCTTGCCAATATGGATTTAGTACGCTTGGGAAGATTGAGTGTACAAACGGTGAAAGAGGAGGAGTGGAAGATTGTAATGGAGATGGCGGAAACCCCCTCCGCCCCCTGAAGGGGGAACTTTGGACTCTGCTAATTTGCTATCTCTTTCCTAAACTCAAAAAGTATTTTTTTCTGCTACATCTGCGTATTCAGCGGGCAAATAGAATCGCTTTCTGTTTCATTTAACATTTGATATCGGTTACTTATTTTATGCAATTTGTATCAATGAGCATCTAATAACTCTAAACTCAATTGTATGAAATCGAAACTAACTTTTGCCGCAATTTTATTTTTTTCAATTTTTGTTTCGTGTGACAGAGCTACTAAAAAAGAGGATAAGAAATATGCTGCGATGTTATCTGAAGTGAAACAAATTGAGCCGCCATCTCAAAGTGAAAACAGAAAACAAAAGATTCCCGTGGGAACATTACAACAGGCTGAAACCGATTCAGGAATCTCTCCATTGCCTGCCAAACCTGTAGCTAATCCCGATTGGAATAAAAAAATAATTAAGAACGCAATACTTAAATTAGAGGTTAAAGATTTTAAAAGCTATAACTCCGACGTTCATAAAACAGTAAAACAATTTGGAGGTTATATAGCGCAGGAAGAACAAAATCTTACGGATGAAAAATCTGAAACAGTAATATCAATAAAAGTTCCGGTTGATCAATTTGAAACAATGATGAATCAATTACCTGGCGGCGATGTGAAAGTTTTAGAAAGAAAAATTACTACAGAAGATGTTACCGGCGAAGTGGTGGATACAAAATCGAGGTTAGAAGCTAAAAAACAAATGCGAATAAAATATTTGGAGTTTTTAAAGCAATCAAAAAATATGGAAGAAGTATTGCAGGTTCAAACAGAAGTAAATAATATTCAGGAAGAAATAGAATCTGCCGCAAGCCGTGTTGAATTTCTTTCACATCAATCATCATACAGTACAATTAATCTTACATTTTTTCAACCTTTAAAAGGATATAAACCAACAGATATTACTCCGTCATTTTTAACACGGGTAAGTAATGCATTTAAAATTGGAACAAGCTGGATAGCAGATTTATTTGTTGGCCTCATTGCAATTTGGCCATTGTTAATAATAATTATTGGAATTTATTTTGGATGGAAAAAATTAAGGCCAGTAAAAACTCCCAAACAAATTTTGTAAGTTTGACCAATGGATAAAAAACATATTGTGGTACTTTCTGGTGCAGGCATAAGTGCAGAAAGTGGTTTAAAAACTTTTAGAGACAGTGATGGACTATGGATGGGGTACAATGTAGAAGATGTTGCCACACCACGTGGTTTTGAAAAAGATCCGCAATTGGTTTTAAATTTTTATAACGAAAGAAGGAGAGATGTAGCTGCAGCAAAACCAAACGCTGCACATATTGGTTTAGCCGAACTGGAAAAAGATTTTGATGTTACCATCATTACCCAAAACATTGATGATTTACACGAACGTGGCGGCAGTACGAGGGTATTGCATTTGCATGGCGAAATTTTTAAAATGAGAAGTGTAAATGATGAGCATACCATCTATGAAATAATAGGTGATATTAATGTAGGTGATCTGTCAGCTGATGGATCACAGCTTCGTCCGTATATTGTTTGGTTTGAAGAACCAGTGCCCATGATGGAAAAAGCTGCAGCATTATTACACGACTGCGATTATTTTGTTGTAGTAGGAACATCATTGCAGGTTTATCCTGCTGCATCGTTATTGCATTATGCGCCAGCATTTTTACCTAAGTTTATTATTGATAAAAAAATACCTTCGGTAAATAATTATCCCAATTTGCATTTAATAGAAAAGCCTGCAACGGAAGGGGTGGAGGAGTTAAAAAAATTATTACATAAATAGTTTGAAGATGTTATTTTCTTTATTTTAACCCAAAAAATTTAATTATGCCCGGAGGTTTTGAACTTACACTTATTTTACTGGCATTATTTATTATCCCTGCAATTTTTTATCTCATTACATTACAAAAAACATTAGAAGCAATAATACCGGCAAACAGAAGAATGCCTCCCCCACCAGGTATAGTTGTTGCGTATTATACTGTTTCTTCTTTAATTTTTCTACTTTCAACCATAATCTTTCAACCTGTATCCGTATATTTGCGGCGGCAAGTCTTATACGGCCAGCTCCTGTTGAACTCCCCCAGGGCCGGAAGGCAGCAAGGGTAGATGGTTGAGCGGTGCGATGTAAGTAACTTGCCATTTTTTATTTATACTATCACATAATATATACAACCTCCAATGAAATTTTTTATTGATACAGCCAACCTGGCACAAATTAAAGAGGCCAACGATTTAGGTATTTTAGACGGCGTTACCACCAACCCCAGTTTAATGGCTAAAGAAGGCATTAAAGGCAGCGAAGCAGTAATGGCACATTATAAAGCTATTTGCGAAATGGTAGATGGCGATATTAGTGCTGAAGTTATTTCTACCGATTTTGATGGCATTATAGCGGAAGGAAAAAAATTGGCTGCTATACATCCAAACATTGTGGTAAAAGTACCCATGATTAAAGACGGTATTAAAGCCATAAAATGGTTTACAGATAATGGTATCAGAACCAACTGTACTCTGATATTTTCTGCAGGTCAGGCAATACTGGCTGCAAAAGCCGGTGCAAGTTACGTATCGCCATTTATTGGCAGGGTAGATGATACCGGTTGGGATGGTATGGATCTGATTCATCAGTTGCGCCAGATATTTTCTATACAGGGATATAAAACAGAAATTTTAGCGGCCTCAATCCGCAACCCCAATCATATTATTAAATGTGCCGAAGCCGGAGCAGATGTTTGTACTTGCCCGCTGGTTTCTATTTTAGGATTATTAAAACATCCTTTAACCGATAGCGGTTTAGCACAGTTTTTAGAAGATGCTAAGAAGTTTGCATAGGTGTCAGACGGTTTGAAACCGTTATGACACCTGATTAATTAAAAATGCCCGGTAAATCTTTTTTTGAAGAACCGGGCATTTTACGTTTTTGAATAAATGTCACACGGTTTTAAACCGTCGAGACATTTACCCTTTTTTACGCTTCGATTTGGGAGGTTGCATATCATTCAACAACTGTTC
>NZ_JANMUN010000033.1:0-35271 GCF_031391665.1 Ferruginibacter sp. | reverse complement strand
AGGCCGGCAATCGCGCGGCAGCGCTGCGATGCCTTGTTCGGCCCGTGTGTAAAGCTCGTCAGCCGCTGTCAACATGCGTTGCACCACGCGTGCAATGCCGTCGTTGAAGACTGGCTGCGCCAGCCAGGCCTGCGGGTCGATGCCGACGTTGCGCAGCATGTTAATGAAGAGAATGAATTAATTGGCGCAATAACTACTCCAGACTTATTAAAAACGCTGGGCAATTTTGCCGGCACCAACGAAATTGGCGGCATTGTTGTTTTAGAAATGGAACGCAGCCAGTTTGCTATTTCAGAAATTAGCCGCATTGTAGAAAGTAATGATGCTACTATTTTACACCTGAACACAACTGTACACCCCGAAACAGGCATGCTAACCGTTTCTATTCATATCAATAAAAAAGAAATAGCATCAATTGTTGCCACTTTTGAAAGATATGATTACGATGTAATCTATTATTTTGGTAACGAAAATTTTGAAAACGAAATCCATACCAACTACCGCCATTTAATGAACTACCTTGATATTTAGTTTTTAACATCCCTGCCTGTTCAATCTCAGTAATATCACTTATTTTTATTTTCTATTATTATGAAGTAACGAATGCCTGGCCACAAAAAAATATTTTACTGCATTTGTTTATTTTTCAGTTCGTCAGTTGCTGTTGGCCAAAATAATATTCTTTTAAGCAATGCTTTACAACCTTTACCGGATTCTTCAGCCAAACTTTACATAAAAAATATTGTTGTTAAAGGCAATAAAAGAACAAAAGAATATATTATACTTCGTGAAATACAGTTTCAAAAAGGCGACTCACTTGTAATATCAACCATTAACCAGCAGCTGGAGCAAGCCAGGCAGCAGGTGTACAATACCACCTTATTCAGCGAAGTAAAATTCGAAACAGTAATACTTTCTGCCTTTGATATGGTGGTGACTGTAGATGTTAAAGAACGCTGGTATATTTACCCGGTGCCGCAGTTTAAACCTGTGGACAGAAATTTTAATGAATGGATCAAAACTTACAACGCCAGTTTAAAAAGGGTAAACTACGGTTTAAAATTTGTGCATTATAATTTAACGGGCCGAAGAGATCAGCTGCGTATCTTTTTACTAACAGGTTTCAGCCGTGATTTTTCTTTTAGTTATAACGCCCCTTACAGCAATGCTAAATTAACAGAAGGTTTTGTAGTGGGTGCAGGCTACTCTCAAAAAAAAGAAATTCCTTATAAAACCGATTTTAATAATAAGCTTTTATTTTACCGTTTCGATTCGCTCAGAAGTAAATTTGTCGGGAGCAATTTTAATATTAACGCTGGCTACAGTTTACGTAAAGGCTTTTTTAACAAGCACAGTTTTAATGCCAGTTTTTCCCGGATAACGGTAAGCGATAGTATTGTTTTACCCAAAAACAACCCCAATTATTTTAATAACAATAAAACTGCTGCAAATATTTTTGAAGTATATTATACTTACCAGCATGTTAATGTAAACAATGTGCTGTATGCTACAAAAGGCAAAACGGCATCTATAAGCATTTCAAAAAGAGGATTGGGTTTTACAGGAGGCATTAATGCACTAACTGTTGAGGCTGGCCTTAATAAATATTACGATCTGGGCAAAAAATGGTACAGCACCATACAACTAAATGGTAAAATAAGATTGCCCTTTCAACAGGCATACATTAATCAGCGTGGCCTGGGTTATGGCGACAGTTATTTACGTGGGCAGGAGTATTTAGTAATTGATGGGGTGGCTACCGCATTAATAAAATCTACCTTAAAATATAAAGTAGCAGCATTTAAAATTCCTTTGCCCTTTAAAATAAAATCGGTACCATACATTCCATTCACCATTTTTGCAAAAACCTATGCCGATTTAGGTTATGCTTTTAATAAAAAAGAATTTGTAAGCAACCTTAACAATAAACTTTTATATACAGGTGGTTTTGGTATTGATATCCTCACATTTTACGATATAAACCTGCGGCTCGAATACAGTTTTAACCAGTTAAACCAAAAGGGGTTATTTTTACATACACAATCAGGATTTTAAAATAAAGGTCAGTAGTCATTTGTCATTAAGTCATTGAAAAAATGACGCAAAACTTTTTTCTTGTTATACAAATAATAAAACAAGCGGATGAAAATAGCAATTTACAGCAGGGGGTTAGAGCAAAATCAGCACCAGGAAATTAATCTTTTATTAAAAGAATTAATTCAGCATGATGTAGAACCAGTTTTTTACCAGGATTTTTTTAATAAATTTTATTCAGCGGTAGATTTTAAAACAAAATATTCCACCTTTAATTCATCAGCCGATTTAGACGATAGTATTGATTGTATGATAAGCCTTGGCGGCGATGGAACATTATTGGACACCGTTACTTTGGTACGTGATAAAGGCACACCGGTTTTAGGCATCAATTATGGCAGGCTTGGGTTTTTAGCCACCATTGGCAAAGGCGAATTACAAACTGCGGTAGAAGCATTGGTTAACCGCACTTATGTAATTGATAAAAGAACGCTGATACATTTAGATGCCAACATCCCGCTGTTTGGTGATATACCTTATGCCTTAAATGAATTTACATTATTGAAAAAAGATTCCAGTTCAATGATAAAAATTCATACTTATTTAAATGGAGAATTTTTAAACACTTACTGGGCCGATGGATTAATTGTTGCCACACCAACCGGTTCTACGGGTTATTCGCTAAGCTGTAATGGTCCCGTAGTTTTTCCGGATAGCGGCAGTTTTGTTATTACGCCGGTGGCACCCCACAATTTAAACATACGCCCTATTGTGGTGCCCGATGACACTGTAATTAGTTTTGAAGTAGAAGGCAGAACCGATGGTTTTTTATGTACCCTCGACAGCCGAAGAGAAATTGTAACCAAAGAAATTCAGATTGCAGTACGCAAAGAAGATTTTGGCATTAACCTTATACGCCTTAACGAAAATAATTTTTTACAAACGCTGCGGAATAAATTAAGCTGGGGTCTGGATGTGAGGAATTAATTTTATTTTTTTCAAAAATAAATATTGTTGTAACCGGCTTTATATTTTCATGGCAGCATCGCTGCGTCGCACTCTTCAACTACATACCTTTGTTCATCTTTTATCATGCACAGCAAAACAAAAAAAATTCGCTATATCTTTTTAATTTACTGGTTTTTACTGGTGTATATTATTGCTGCATTAGTGTGGTGGTTTATTGCATTAAATCAGCAAAATAAACAAATGACCATTTTTGAACTGCAGCAATTAAATAAAGATCAGCCTGGCTATACACAGATAGTAAACAAAATTCAGGAAGATGAAAAAAGTAAAACAGCACAATATATTGGCGAAGGTTTTACTTTTTTATTATTGATAGTTGCAGGTGCGGCATTTGTTTACCGGGCAGTAAAACAACAATTACATTTTAGCCAGGAGCAGCAAAATTTTATGATGGCGCTTACGCATGAATTAAAAACCCCCATTGCAGTAGCCAAATTAAATTTAGAAACTTTACAAAAAAGAAAATTGGATGAGCAGCAGCAGCAACGCTTAATACAAACCACACTTCAGGAAGCCAACCGTTTAAATTCGTTGTGCAATAACATGCTGCTCTCCTCTCAAATAGAAGCCAGTAATTTTAGAATAAGTACCGAAGAAATAAATTTTAGCCAACTGGTAAAGGAATGTGTACAGGATTTTACTGTACGTTTTCCGCAGCGCAACATTTCATCATTGGTAATTGAAGATATTTTTTTAAATGGCGATACACTGTTATTACAAATGGCAGTAAATAATCTTATTGATAATGCCATCAAATATTCTGCAAAAGAAACCCCAATTGAAGTGTTACTAAAACAAGAAAAAAACAATATTACATTACAGGTAAAAGATGAAGGCAAAGGAATTGCAGATGAAGAAAAGAAAAAAGTTTTTGATAAATTTTACAGAACAGGCAATGCAGCAACCAAAGGTGCAAAAGGTACCGGACTGGGGCTTTATCTTACCAAAAAAATTATACAAAACCACAATGGTGAAATAACAGTTATCAACAATACACCAAGCGGTTGTATTTTTACTGTTACATTACATTCTTCCGAACAAAAAAATTAAACCATTGAGTAAAAAATTTACAATACTGCTGGTAGAGGATGAGGAAAATCTGCAGGAAGCTTTAAAGTTAAATCTAGAACTGGAAGGCTATGATGTAACCGGTGTATTTGATGGTGCCGAAGCATTAAAAATTGTGCAGCAGGAATTTTTTAACCTGATTATTTTAGATGTAATGCTGCCGGAAATAGATGGCATTACCGTTTGTGAAACTATACGCCTGCAAAATAATGATATTCCCATTTTAATACTAAGTGCCAAAAACAGCAGTGCCGACAGAATTTTAGGATTAAAAAAAGGTGCTGACGATTATCTTACCAAACCTTTTAATTTAGAAGAGTTATTACTCAGGGTAAGTAAACTCATTTCTAAAAGCGAACGCCTTAATGCAAGGGAACCTTTACCCGAAGTATATAAATTCGGCAGCAACAGTATTGATTTTAAAGCATTGGAATGCGAAGTACAAAATAATAAAAAGATCAGCCTTACTAAAAAAGAGGCGATGCTTTTAAAACTGCTTATCGAAAATAAAAACGAAGTAGTAACCCGTGAAAAAATTTTACAATCAGTTTGGGGCTACAATGTTTATCCCACCACCAGAACTATTGATAATTTTATTTTAAATTTCAGAAAGTACTTTGAAGAAGACAGCCGTAACCCCAAACATTTTCATTCGGTAAGGGGCATTGGTTATAAATTTACAGAAACTTAGCTTTTATACGTATCCAGCAATTGAATAATCCCGTCCGTACTATCATACAATTCCTGCATTTTTTCCTTATCTGCAAAAGGGCTGTATAACTGCAGTTCAATATCGTTCATAATTTGCTGCAACTGAACAGAAGTTGTAACGGCAATATTTTTTTTATCCAACTGCTCAGTTATATTTTTTTTATTTATCGTTTCTACAGGTAATTGCAATTTTTTAGCCAGGTAACTTTTTAATGCATAATTCAGTTCGTTATAAAATGCGGTGCTGTTTTCATTGTGCAATAATTCGCCTGCTTTTTGCAACCAGTCTTTTTGGTGCAATTCAATAACCGCTGCAATTTTTTGTTCCTCCTCTCTTTTTTCTTCCTGCTGTTTAATTTTATTTTTTATTATTATCTCTTTCTTCTTATCTTTTTTTAACCAAAAAATTAAACCGCATAAAATTAAAACAGCTACTGTACTAACCACCCATCTCCTGTTACTTATAAATTTATTTAAAAAATTATTGTCTGCTTTTTTATTTTCTGCAACCAAAGGCTTTACTGTTTTTCCTGTTCCTTTTGTTACAGTAAATGAAATAGGTTTAGTGGAATCTGTTTTATACTTTCCTTCTTTTGCATTAAAATAACTAAACTTTATTGGCGGTAAAGTGTAAGTACCCGGCTCTGCAACTGTAAAAGAATAATCAATTATTTTTCTGCCGCTTACTGGCACGGATGTTTTTATAAAATCATCGGCTGTGGAAGGTTCAAACGCTTCAAAGCCCTGCGGCCATTGTACTTCGGGAGCATTTACCAATTGCAAATTTCCGGCACCGCTTACTATTATTTTTAATTTGCCTGCATCGTCTGTAGTAAAATTATTTTTTTCCAGCATGGCTTCTATTGCAAAATTTCCTACTGCTCCTTTAAAACTTGCAGGCACATTTACATCGGGCAGTGGCTTTACCATTACCGATGCAGGTTTACTTTGCAAGGTTACTTTATGGTTTTCCATAGCTTCCGGCGGCATACTGGCTTCTGCAAATTCTCTCATCATATCATTCATTAAATCACTTTGCCGGTTAGCATAATCTTCTTTAATAAAGTAGACATTGTTTTCTATTTCGGCACTTTCCAGCTCCAGGTTACCTGCCTGCAAAGGATATAATTGTGCCCTGCGAATGATATAAACATTGTACTCCCTGCCATTTACTTTTTCTTTTTTGTAACTTATATTATCCGGCATTTGTAAATCAATTACCGAAAATCCGTTGAAAGATGGATTCTTAACCAGGTTACTTTCGCTTTTTAAACGGGTGTATAATTTATAGGTTGCAATAACAGGTTCGCCAATAAAACAGGATGTTTTGTCTAACTCTAATTTTATAAACATATTCTTACTCACTTTTTCAGCAGCACTTTCACCTTTGCGTAAAATATTATCTTTAAAAGGATTTTCCGGAACTATATCTTCAAAAGGATTAACTCCTGCAAATGGCGAATTAAAATTATTACCGCCGGAGTTATTTGACGCAAGTGAATTGGTAACCTGCACCGTTACTGCATTGCTTTTTAATTCTTTTCCATCTGCTTTTGCTGTTGCCGGTGCAATGCTGAATTTTCCCGGAGCTTTCGGTTTAAGCACATAGTTTAAAGAAATGTAGTGTTTTACATCGCCGTTAACCATCGTCATGCCACTCTCCTGATTAGGGCCACTAACTACACTAAAATTTTTGAACGAAGGCGGGGTTATCTGCTCCACTTCTTTTGCATTTTCAACAGTTAACCTTAATTGTACAAATTCGTTTTTACTTATTTGAGGAGATGAGACACTGGCAGAAAACTTTACCTGCGCCAATGCAAACTGGCTGGCAATTATTAATAAGAATAAAATTATTTTTTGTAAAAATGATTGCATAAGTAAAGGATACAAATTTAGCTGATATAAAACTTATGTTGCTTATACAATAAGATGAATGGCTTTAAAAAACTGTTAATAGTTATTTTGGCCGCAGATTACGCAGATATCGCTGATTGAAATATTTTTTTTCTGCGGCATCTGCGTAATCTGCGGGCACTTTTGTATTTATAAATCTCCAAGTTGTGGCCGCAGTACAATTTCTTCCACACAGGCACCGGTACTTAATTGCGATGCTGCATAAATCATTTGAGCAACATCATCAGCTTCCATTATGCGGTTTTTGCTGTTATCAAAATTACCCCAGGCATCCGTTAGTACAGCACCGGGATAAACGGCGGTAACTTTTATCCCGTACTCTTTCATCTCTTCCCTTAAATTTTTACTAAAGCCATCCATGGCAAATTTACTGATGCTGTAAGCGCCGCCGTTTTTATAAGCCTGTAAAGATGCGATGGAACAAATATTGAAAATATGTCGTCCTGAGCTTGTCGAAGGGTTTTCCATCATACCTGGTAATAATGTTCTGGTAAGATGATAAGCGCTGTATAAATTCGTTTCAATTTGATTTTCCAATACACCTTCGGGTTCGTTATATACACTGCCCGGCTCAAACAAACCGGCATTGTTTACCAATACATCCACTGTAACGCCTAAACTGTTAATCCATTTTCCAAAATCTTTTGCCTGCTTACTTAAATCAAAAGCTTTTGCTTTAATTTCTATTGCAGCAAATTGTGTTTGCAACTCTTCCATTGTTTTATACAAAGCCACTTCGTTGCGGCTGCATAAAAAAAGATTATGGCCATTAGAAGCAAAAATTTTTGCAATGGCTTTGCCTATTCCTTTAGATGCTCCGGTAATGACTATATTCATATTTAGCAGTTTAAACAAATCTACTACACTTCGGCTATCTCACAACAAACCTCCGTTGCATAATTGGTTTTTGCCGTTGGATAACCAGATACGGCATTACACCTTATCTATACTAATTATGTATCAAAATTTACTATAAATTAAAAATAGTATTCAAATATGCTGCTTTTTAATTTTGTGCAATACATCAGAAAATGCAAAAAAAATGAGCTGTTGAAAAAAGAAAATAGTTGAACTGAATGAAAAAAATAGTACACAACTGTAAAATATACAACAATGAAAAAACTCATCATCTTTACTTGCCTATTGTCTGCACTGCATAGTGTATTGCTTGCCCAAAACGTAGGTATTGGTACAATCACTCCATTACAGCGGCTGCATGTAAAAGGGATAGTCCGTGTTGACCCAATAGGACTTACTGGTAATTCCAGTATTAGTATGTACAGCGGAACTACCAGTGATAATAGTACAATATTTTTTTATAATCAGTTATCAGCTGTTACACAAAGTGCTTCTTTCGGCTACAACAGTTTTCTCAATTATTCATTTTGGGGAACTGGCGGAACCGCCGCTTACCTAAAAAATGAAGGCTTGGGTATTAACAATCCTTCGCCGCTTACTAGGTTACATGTTAGCGGCGAGCAGGATGCAGGCTTTGGTGCCAACCAAAATGGGTTTGCCATGTTTGGCCTTGCCAACAGTAGTAATTTGGTAATTGATCCCAATGAAATTATGGCAAGAAATAATGGACGCAAAGCAGATTTGTACCTGCAAAATGATTCCGGTGATGTAGTGATGTGCTTTAACAATGAAGGTATAGTTCATGTAGGGAGTTCTGTCGGAATTGGAACAGCAAGCCCCGCAACTAAACTGCATATACTGGGCGGGCAGGATGCGTCTCTTGCCAGCAACGGTTACATGTTAATGGGTAATACTTCCGGGCCCAACCTGGTGATAGATAATAATGAGATAATGTCGAGGAACAATGGAGCCTCTGCAAAGTTGTTTCTGCAAGCTGATGGTGGCGAAACAGAAATTGGCAACGGCGAGGGTACTTACAGATTTACAACAGATGGCAAGCTGCAACAGCCTGCAGTAACAGGCACAGCAAACCTGCTGCCGGTGGCTTACGGAAAAGTAAGCAACACCGGTGTAAGACAAAGTGGTACTTTTTTTACCTCCATAAAAGAGGCAGATGGCCGTTACAGGGTTACGGTGCTTAATGAAAATAATATGCTGGTGGAAGAAAGTCAGTTTACAATCCTTGTTACCCCGGTAGGTGGTACCGGTGTGTATATAAGTGCTCAAATTGATAATGCTAATAGCTTTCTTGTTTTCACATCAGAATTTCATGTTCCATATATCAATAAGTCAATTGTAGAATCTTGTGGCGTTCCATGTGATTATTCGCTGGCCTCTTATATCACTACCATGCCCAATGAAAGGGCAAGGAACGCCGGGTTTAGTTTCTTGATTTACAAAAATTAGCAGGATTAATAACAACAAACGGATGCTGAAATTAGAGTAAAGTATCGGCAAAAAACATCAATCAGTAACCTCTCTGATGAAAAAACTGCTCTGCCGCTGGCTTACTTTTAATGTATCACATAAAAACAAGACTCACAGAATCACTTAATCTCTCATTACATTCTATACATAAAAAAGACTGTACCCGTTAGCAGCAAAAAATTTTGCAATGGCTTTGCCTATTCCTTTAGAAGCACCGGTAATTACTACGTTCATAATTAAAAATTTACTGCTGTAAATCTAAATCAAAACCAACCATTCCCTAAATCCATTTTACCGTTGGATAACCTGTTTTCTATCTGCAGGTTTATTAATTGTAATTCTGTGTTTCATTTTATACAGCAGTTTTTAAAATAATTATCATGAAAAAAATAGCAATCATTTCATTACTCTTCTTTGTTTTTCTTTCCTGTAAAAAAAATAATACTAATCCTGCATTACTGGAAGTACCGTATCCTCATCAATGGATTTTTACAGCTGATGCTTCTGCAGACAAATATGTACACCTGGAGCTGGCAGGCAATAATATGAAACGCTCAGAGATACTTAAAACTTATTCTCTTAAGCAATTAACGCTTGACAGATTCTGCGAATTTAATGTGGCAGAATCCAAAACAGAATTTACCAACAAACTTTGTTATACCATACAATTTGAAAGACAGCGAAAACGCTGGTTGTTTGCCGGGCTTAGCAGCAACGGGCAGGAAGTGCACCTGGGTACCACTTCATCCGGCAGCGAAACGGCAGACCCGGGTGGCGATGGCTACAAATTTTTTATTCATGAAATGCCGAGAGTAAATGATGTAAGAACTGTAGCAATAGAAAGTGTAGATAAACCCGGCTACTATATTTCTACTTCTCCTCCCGGTTTTAATTATTCTCCTACACAAGTGGTATTAACCAAGCAAACTAAACCCGAATCTGCTCAAAGATGGCAATGCAGATCAGCGAAATAAAAAATATAAAATGAAAAAAATAATAACCTTACTCCTTTTATTTACAAGCCACCACTGCATAACTGCACAATCGGTAGGCATTGGCACCAACACACCAAACGCAGGTGCTGCTTTAGATGTTCAAAGCAATACAAAAGGCATGCTTATACCACGGATGACTACTGCACAGCGTGATGCCATTTCTCCTGCACCTTCCGGCTTGCTGGTTTTTGATAATACCACGGGTTCATTTTGGTTTAAAGGAAATACTAACTGGATAGAACTGGTAGATACAGCAAAAAATTCCTGGAAACAAACCGCTAACGAAGTATATGCAAGACCCAATACCAACGTTGGCATTAGAACCACTGTACCAAAATTTCCGATGGATGTTCATACAAACGATGCCGTAGATGGCTATACCATGCGGCTCCGAAATCCCACCAATGCAGCAGGCACTAAAACCACATTATTACTCTCCAGCTCTAACTATAATTTTTTTGGCAATGCTGCCCCTGCTTCTGCTATTACGTCATTGGCTGGTGGAAACAGCAGCCAGCACCTGTTATTTTCTAATTGCAGCTATATAGCCGAACCTGTAGAGCGGATGCGGATAGACAGCAGCGGTAATGTAGGCATTGGCCTTACTAACCCCGACACTAAACTTCATATTGCCGGCGGCACAGATGTTACCAATACTGCAGGCGGTTTTATACAAATAGGAAATACCAATAACAGAAATATTGGTATTGATGATAACGAAATACAACAACGCAATAATGGGGCAGTTGCAAAACTAACTTTGCAAAATGGTGGTGGTGGTATGCAGGTAGGCTCGGGCACAGGCACTTTTAATTTTTTAACAACAGGAGAGCTAACCCGAAATGGCATAACAGGTACTTCAGATATTTTGCCGCTGTGCTATGGTAAAGTTTTGTTCGATGGTAATAAACTTGGAGGTACCAATAATTTTACCGTTACTAAAACCGCTGTAGGCAATTATGTTATCACACTGCCCAACGAAACCAACCTGTATGCCAACCAGGATAATTATACTATTTTAATAACGCCTTATAAAAAACAAAACTTCGGTGGCGAATCATTTGCAGCAAACGTTCTTTGTACCATTAACAGCAATAATACAATAACGGTATATGTACGGGAGTTTGATGTGAATTATGAAAATATCAGTTGCAATTGTTTCGGCGAAACCAGGTCATTCTCTTATATCACCAACCTGCCCACTTATGCAGCTACAGATGCAAGTTTTAGTTTTATTATTTACAAGATGTAATTTTTAATTGCGGTTACCAGGTGATAAAATTGTTTAGGAAAAATAAAAAATTAGTTATGAAAAAAATATTTACCCTGCTGCTGTTTATTGCCGCACATAAAATGGCGATGGCACAAAACGTAGGTATTGGCACCGCCGAACCGTTTAACAAACTGCAGGTGCAGGGCAACCTGCTGGTAACAACACCAACTATAGCAACCAATACTCAACCATCTGTAGTGCAAACAAAGACCCTGGTGAATGCCAGCACTATCTCCTTTCTTGCAGGCGACTCCACCGGCCGCATTTACGACCCCGGGGGGCCGGCAGGTAACTATAATGCCAATTTGATTGCTTTTGCAGATATAGCACCTGCTTCTTGTATAGGTATTGAAATAACTGCCGAAACAATAGGGCTCGGCACAGGTGATTCTTTAATAATAAAACAATTTTCTTTTTCAACTGATAACCTGTTGGCTCTTGGCAATGGTTATAGCACCTCTGGTAAATGGGTGTTCAATTCTCCTTACTTACATATAATTTTTAAAAGCAATGCTGATGCTAATACAGGCATTGGTTTTTCACTATTATTCAAAAGATTGTATGATAACAGCGCCTCACTACCCGATGTATCAGGTGCCACGGGCAATGCATTATTTTTTGACACCAAGAATGGTTCTTTCAGAAGTGGTTTGACAAATAGTGCTGCACGGGGAAATTATTCTACTGCGATGGGACGCTCAACAAATGCCAGCAAATATGCTTCAACTGCAATGGGAGATAATACAGTTGCCAGCGGAAATTCTTCAACTGCAATGGGAGATAACTCAATTGCCAGCGGAAATTTTTCAACTGCAATGGGAAACTCAACAAACGCCGGCGGAAATTCTTCAACTGCGATGGGATACCTAACAAACGCCAGTGGTGATTATTCAGTAGCTATGGGATACATAGCGACCGCCAGTGGAGATAATTCTACTGCAATGGGCAAATATGTTTCCACTAATAATTTTGAAGGGAGTTTTGTGATAGGAGATAATTCTACCACCACTGTGATGAATTCGGCTAATGCAAATAATTTCCGTGCAAGATTTGCCGGAGGATACAAATTGTTTACAAGTGCCAATTTAGCTACCGGCTGCACATTATTTGCCGGCGATAATGCCTGGACAACAGGTAGTAGTGTACACACAAAAGAAAATTTTGCAGCAATAAACGGAGAAGATTTTTTAAAGAAGATAAGCAACCTAAATCTCACCAGTTGGAATTATAAAACACAAAACCCAAAAACCTTCCGCCACTATGGCCCCATGGCGCAGGATTTTTTTGCCGCTTTTGGAAAAGATGAATATGGCAGTATCGGAAATGACACTACCATTAACTCAGCAGATTTTGCCGGGGTGAGTTTTGTTGCCATACAGGCGTTGGAGAAAAGAACACAAAAGATTGAACAGTTGGAAAAAGAAAATGCAGAGTTAAAAAAAATGCTGCTGCTATTAAAAAAACAATTGGATGCTTTGACTGGAACAAAAAAAGAAAATTTATAAACAATCAAAAAAATTGCTGCTTCTTTTCCCGGCTTTAATTATTCTCCCAAGCAGGTGCTATAATAAAGGAATGCAGATCTGCTGAATAAAAATTTATTTATGCTTAATAAATCTTAAAAAATAAAATTATCATTTATGAAAAAAGTTTTTGCAATAGTAATACTGGCTGCAGCACACCAATGTATTAATGCACAGCGTGTAGGCATTGGTACCACCACACCCAATGCAAGGCTGGCAGTTGACAGCAGTATTATGATTGATCAGGCCAATGCTAACGATGGCACTCTTACAAAAAGTGCATTAATTTTTGGCAGCGATGGTAAAGCAGGCATTGTACGCAGTTTTCTCAACGGTTCTTCTGGCAGAAATGGTCTTGGATTTTTTACCAACAATATCCGTCGTATGTCAATTGACAGTACAGGGCAAGTGGGCATTGGTACAATTAATCCTTTGGCAACATTGCATGTTAATGGCAATGCTTACGTTTCAGGCAATTTTGGTATTGGTACTTCCACACCTGATTACCCCTTTCAAAATCTTTGGGGATACAATCACATGTTTTATGGTCTGGGTGTTGGCACATTGCCCGGTTCAACTTACCTGTTAGATGTGGGCAGCACCGACCCATCACGTTTTAGAGGTGCGTTGCAGGTGGATGGTGCACTAACTGCTAATGGCAATGCTGCAGTTGATGGTACACTTACGGTTAACAATGGTAGAGGAGTCGCATACAATTCAACAAGTGCTACTAATTTAAAAATCTTTCCTTTTACTACAGCTACATTTTTTGCAATACTTGGTGGCCACCAGCTTTCTGCGGAAGGCGCTATTGCTTTTAATGGCGGTTTTACAGGAGTGCCAAGAGTATTTGTTGGGGATGAAGAATTATCCGGCGGAACAGTGGGTGAATTGCACAGGGTAGAATTGAAACTATATGGCTGCAGTACCACCAGCGGCACTACCAGTTGTAAAGCAAGATTACTTAACACCAGCCCTAATTCAGTTAATTACAGCATTACCTGGAACTGTGTAGCTATTGGTAACTAAAAATATAAATAAAATTTACAGCATAATTACTAAATCAAAACCATACTAATTTTTGTATTTTTATTATCCTTAAAAAACTATTAATTACCGGCAAAAATTATTAATGAAATACCTGAAAAAAAATCGGGTCATTATATTTATGCTACGCAGTAATTGCTGCGTAGTTTTTTCATTTTTAATTATTACAGCTTTTGGTCAAACGCCACAACCCAAATTTATTGCACTTAATGGCAGCCGCAACTACAGCGATATTAAAACCATATTACCCGACAGTAAAAATTTTTTATGGTTTGGCTGCAACCAGGGATTAATAAGATTTGATGGCAGCAATTATGTACGTTTTGCAACGGATAGCTCTGGTAAATCAATACAATCGAGCAGAATTACCGCCTTACATGAAGATGCCAAAGGCATTATTTGGATTGGCACTACCGATAAAGGATTGTTTTATTACAATTACAGTACCGATAAATTTACCAGCATAAAAAATTCAATAAACTTTTTTATAGATGATATTCAGAATTATAAAAATGAAATTATAGTTACAGCAAATAAAGCATTGTATGTAGTGGGTGCAGAAAAAAATGAATTGATACCATTGCCTGCAACAGAAACTTTCAAAAAAAATAATATTGCTGCAGTTAAATGCATTGCCGATGCAGCAAATAACGCAACACTTTGGGTGCTTTGTTCCGATGGCTTATATAATTACAGAAATGCATCACTAACTAAAATACACAACTATTCTTACTCGGTAGATGAATTAAATAATTCTTTAAAAACACTAAGTCTTGCACCAAACGGCAATGTTTACAGCGCCACCAAAAATATCGGGCTTGTAGAATTTTCAGCCATAGATAAAAAAGTTTCGGTGCTTCCGTTTTCAAAAAAAAGCGGCAAAGCCTATTCATCCAACAATATTGATGCGCTGCATTTATATGATAACGGTAATCTTTTAATTGCCACGCAGGATAGTGGCCTGGCTTTATTTAATGTACAGCAAAAAACTTTTCACTTCCTCAATCAAAATAATTTTCCCGAGTCGGATATTTTTCGTTTTCAGGCCACTGCTTTCGGCAGCAATAAAAATAATATGGTTTTTGCCACTCAAAGCAAAGGCATTTGGGTGTATAACAATGCCGCAGCAGGCAGGTTTGTATCTGTACCGGTTTTATCGCAGCATAACAAAGTGCCGGGCAGTGTATATGCCCGTTCGCTTTTAGCAGTACCGGAACAAAACACCGTGTATGTGGGCAGTTTTTTTGGCGATGGGTTATATGTTTATAACACAGCAACAGGCAGCATAAAATCTTATCCGTTTATAAAAAATATACCGGCGCCAAAAACGCTCATTATTACTTTTATCCTTCAGGATTACAGTGGCACAATATGGCTGGCCTCTCAGCAAAACGGTTTATTAATTTTTGATACTCAAAAACAAATCATAATTCCGGCTGGCGAAAAATATGCTGCCCTCTCCACCTTATCAACAAAAAAAATATTTTGTATTTATGAAGATAAGCTTCATAATTTATACATCGGCACTGGTGGCAACGGGTTAGTTATTGTAAACGAAAAAAGAAATGAAATACAAAATTATTTACACGACAGTAAGAATGAAAGAAGTATTTTAACTGACAGTATTTTTGCAGAAAAATTTGTCGAAGACAATGCCGGTAATATCTGGATATCAACCATAAAAGGGATAAGTGTTTTTGAACCAGGTACAAAACAGTTTTATAATTTTATTGATCAACCTGCAAAAAACAACAGCATTGCAAAAGCATTCTGGTATTCTACTGCACTGGATAATGCCGGTAATATTTTTATTGGCACCAACGATGGCTTATATAAAATAAAGGCTGGCGAAAAAACTTTAGCCAATGCAAAACACATAGCTGATAAAGATGGCCTGCTGCATAATAATATTTACAGCATGGTAAAAGATAAGCAGGGATTATTATGGATTACCTGCCGCAATGGTATTAGTTGCTACAATACGCTTACCGAAAAATTTATAAATTTTACTTATAAAAACGGGTTGCCTGCAAAAACATTAATGTCGCCGATGCAAATGGGTACAGATGGAAATATATACCATGGCGCTGTAGAAAAGTTTTTTTATTTTAATACTGATTCTCTTCTTACTAAAAAAACTGAGCCGGAAGTATGGCTTACCGGTTTAAAAATTTTTGACAACGATTCTTTACCCGGACTTGAATTAAATACTTTAGAAAAATTAAAACTGAATTATATACAGCATTCATTTTCTTTTTCTTTTACCAGCCCAAATCTTTTTTATGCTGATGATGCAGCATACACCTACATGCTTGAAGGAGAAGATAAGGATTGGAAAATTGCTGGCAATAGAAATTATGCCACTTATACCAACCTGCAGCCAGGCACCTATACCTTTAAAGTAAAAGCAAAAGGCCAGGATGGTGAATGGAGTAAAAATGTAAGGAGCATACAAATAATAATTGCAGCACCTTTTTGGCAGCGCTGGTGGTTTATTCTGTTGTATGTTGTATTCGTTTTAGCAGCAGTTTATTTTTTTATTAAGAGAAGAGAAAGAATAATAAAAAGCAGGGAAGCTGAAAAAACAGAAATTGAAAAATTAAAGGCAGTTAATTATCAATACCAGTTAGAAATTGAACAGGTGATCAATTATTTTGCTACAGCAATATCGGGGCAAACCACGGTTGAGGACATGTTGTGGGATGTTTCAAAAAATTGCATCAGCAAACTGGGTTTTCAAGATTGTGTTATTTACCTGGCCGATGAGGAACGAAAAATTTTAATTCAAAAATCGGCATGGGGGCCAAAAACAACTGAAGAAAAAAAAATAATCAACCCAATAAAAATACCTTTTGGAAAAGGAATTGTGGGCAGTGTGGCATTGAATAACAAAGCAGAAATTATTAACGACACCTCAAAAGACAAACGATATATTGTTGATGATGTAAGGCGTTTATCAGAAGTTTCGGTACCTATAAGTAACGATGGTAAAGTTTTAGGGGTGATAGACAGTGAACATTCTCAAAAAAAATTTTATACCGAAAGGCATTTACAAATACTCAGCACTATCGCTTCGCTGGTGGCCAACCGCATTGTAATAATAAAAGCGGAGGAAATGGCAAAGCAAAAAGAGATAGAAGTACTAAAACTTAAAGCCAGCAATTTTCAATACCAGCTGGAAATAGAACAGGTAATAAATTATTTTGCCACTTCCATATCTGCACAATATTCTATAGATGAAATGTTATGGGATGTTTCTAAAAATCTTATTGGCAAATTAGGGTTTGAAGATTGCATGATTTATTTATGGAATGAAGATAAAACCATGCTGGTACAAAAATCCGGCTATGGGTTAAAAGGTGATATGCAGGTAGAAAAAAATAAAAATGTTTATAATGTACCTAAAGGAAAAGGGATTGTTGGTGCAGCAGCAGAAAGCCGCCAGGGTATTCTTGTAAACGATACCTCAAAAGATAAAAGATATTTTTCGGCAGATGATAAAATTATGTTCAGCGAACTGAGTGTACCCATTATTCATAACAACGAAACAATCGGCGTTATTAATACCGAACATTCTAAAAAGAATTTTTTTACTCAGCGGCACTTACAAATTTTAACCACCATTGCATCACTTTGCGCCGATAAAATTGATAAGATAATAGCCGAACAGCAAACACGTGAAAAAGAAGTGGAAGTTTTTAAATTAAATAAAGATCTGGCCACCTCTCAACTAACTGCATTACGGGCACAAATGAATCCGCATTTTATTTTTAATGCACTTAACAGTGTGCAGCAATATATTTTAACCGGCGATGTGGACCAGGCCAATAAATATTTATCTAAATTCAGCCGCTTGCAGCGGGAAGTATTAAACCACTGCGACCAGAATTTTATCAGCCTTGATAAAGAAATTGAAATGCTGAACCTTTATCTTGAACTGGAGCAGCTCCGTTTTAATGAAAATTTTGAATACCTGATTAATCTTACTGATGAAATTGACAGCAGCGAAATAAAAATTCCGCCTATGATTTTACAACCCTTTGTTGAAAATGCCATCTGGCACGGGCTAATGCCCAAGCAGGGACTGCGGCAGGTAAGCATTTCTTTTACCCTTAGCTCCTATAACTATTTGCAGTGCACCATAAAAGACAATGGTATTGGCAGAGATGCCGCTTCAAAAATTAAGGAGCGGTCGGGAAATACAGTCAATCACAAATCTAAGGGGTTGGGTCTGGTTTTTGAAAGACTTAAGATACTGGAACAGCAATATCAGCAGCCTTTTACAGTAAACATTAACGATCTTACTGCACCTAATGGCACAGTACAGGGCACGCAGGTAACACTTATACTTTATGTTGGGCATTAAGTTTAAAACATCTTTACACAAAATAAAATTTGTTGCTTAAATTAGAGTTGTGATAAAAGCTTTAATAATTGATGATGAACCTTCGGCAGTAAATACGCTGCGGCTGATGCTGGAAAGGTATGTGCCGGAAATTAAAGAATTAAAAAGTACTAACGATGCACAGGAAGGTTTGCAGTTAATTAATACATATAAACCGCAATTACTTTTTTTAGATATTCAAATGCCGATGATGACGGGTTTTGAATTACTGAAACAGGTACCCGAAATAAATTTCAACATTATTTTTACAACGGCACATGATAAATATGCCATTGATGCCATCCGTTTTAGTGCACTGGATTATTTACTAAAACCCATTGATGCAGATGAACTGAGGGCTGCAGCAGATAAATTTATTATTAAAGAAACACTTTTACTGCACAATAAATCTTTATACAATAACCTGTTGCATAATATTACAACACCAGATAAAAAAGATTTTAGAATGGCACTGCCTACCAGCAAAGAAACTATTTTTTGCAGGCCGGCAGAAATAATACGCCTGGAAGGCGAAAGCAATTACACCCGGTTTTTTTTTACTGATAAAAAAACATTAGTAACCTCACGTACTTTAAAAGAATACGAAGACATATTGTTAACCTACGGTTTTATAAGGGTACACAAATCGCATTTGGTAAATAAAACTTACGTTACCAATTATACTGCCGATGGAATGCTTACCATGACGGATAATTCAAAAGTAGAAATTTCACGCCGCAGAAAAGAAGAAGTTATTACACAGTTAAAAGCAAACTGATTTAAGAATTTTACATTTACTTTGCCTCCCGGATTATTATCACCGGTTTTTATCAGTAATGAAATACAAACATCTTTTTTTTGATCTGGACCACACCCTTTGGGATTTTGACGCCAATGCAAAAGCTACTCTTACCGATTTGTACGCTTTATTTGAATTGGATAAAAAAGTAGCCGCTCCTTTTGATGATTTTTATAAAAAATATTTATACCACAACGAAATTTTATGGGATAAATACCACCATGGTTTAATAACTGCCGAAGATTTAAAATGGAAACGCATGTGGCGCACCTTACTTGATTTTAAAATTGGCGATGAAAAATTATCAAGAGATTTAAGTGGAAAATTTTTAGAAATACTGCCCACTAAAAAATTGCTTTTTCCGCATACTACAGAATTATTAAATTACCTGCTGGATAAAAAATATGCGCTGCATTTAATTACCAATGGTTTTGAAAAAACCCAGTGGAGTAAAATTAATAATAGCGGGTTGGCAAAATATTTCACCCACATGATTACTTCCGAAGCCAGCAACAGCCTTAAACCTAAAAAAGAAATTTTTGATTATGCCATGGGCAAAGCCGGTGCATCATTAAAAGAAAGCATAATGATCGGTGATAATTTAGATGCAGATATACAGGGTGCTATTAATGCCGGCATGGATTCTGTTTTTGTAAATCATATCAATGCCACATCACACATCAAATCCACTTACACTGTTTATCATTTAAAAGAGTTGGAATTAATTTTATAATAATTTTTTTAAGTGCGTGAAATAAAAAAGCCCTGCTGTAAAAGCCGGGCTTTAAAATAATTTAAACAACAATCATTACAAATGAGCTGTATGCGCTTTGTCTGTGCAGCCGGCCTTAGTTGCAGCAGCAGTAGATTTTGTGCAGCAGGTTTTTCCTTTAGCACATTTTTTAGATTTCTTCTTTTTTCCGTTATCAGCAAAAACTATACTTGTAACTAATAACGCTGCAGTAGCTAATAAAAATACTTTTTTCATGTTTATCTGTTTATTTGAAGAACGTAAATGTAGGGCAGATATTGCAAATTGCCAAGGGCAAACTGTTAAAAATTATAATGTAGCCACGACGGTAACACCACCCTGCACCACCTCGTTCAATTTTACATTTATTTTTGTACCAATAGGCAACAACAAATCTACCCGGCTGCCAAATTTTATAAAGCCCATTTCGTCGGTTTGCTCCACTTTTTGGCCCACCTGTAAATAATTTACAATCCGCTTGGCTAAAGCGCCGGCAATTTGTTTTACTAAAATTTCGGTATTATTTTTTTTAATTACCACACTATGCCTTTCGTTTTCGGTAGATGATTTGGGATTCCATGCCACCAAATATTTTCCTTTATGGTATTGATTATACACCACTTCGCCACTAATGGGGTTGCGGTTTACATGCACATTGGCCGGGCTCATAAAAATAGATACCTGTAAACGTTTGGTTTTAAAATATTCCACATCAATAATTTCTTCTATCACCACCACTTTACCATCTGCAGGTGCCACAACAAGGTTTTCGCCAACAGTAAGCTGCCTTGCCGGAATGCGAAAAAAAGACACTAAAAAAAGCAGTACAAAAAGCGTAGCAAAAAATATTACCCAGCACAAAACCGGTAACGAAGCACTGAAAAAATAAAAGCAGGCAAAATTAATAGCGCCAAAAATTAATGTGCCAATGCCTATTGATTGATATCCTTCTCTGTGAATGGTCATGCAGTTGAATTGAGTTGCAAATATAAAGAGTTTAGGGTTGTAAGTTTAGGGGTTTAGTTGTTTAGGGGTTTAGTTGTTTAGGGTTTAGATCATAAATAATTTTACATATATCCAAACTGCCGGTGCTGCAAATAGTAAGCTGTCGAACCTGTCTAAAAAACCTCCGTGGCCGGGCATTATGGTGCCGCTATCTTTTACATTGGCCATACGTTTGAGTTTGCTTTCAAATAAATCTCCTATTGTGCCAAAGATGGCGCAGAGTGCAGCGATAATTGCGGCATCTTTAACTAGTAACAAATGAGTAAAGTATGCTATCGTTGCTATTACAACTACACAAAGTATTGCACCTCCAATTGTTCCTTCCCAGGTTTTTTTGGGAGATATTTTAGAGAAGGGTGTTTTTCCAATTAATGAACCTACTATGTAAGCCATGGTATCATTTATCCAAATGGAAAAGATTACTGCACAAACATATATTTTACCTAAATCAAGTAGATTGAATTCATCATTCGTTACAAAGTAATTATCCCTGAGATTTAATAATAAAGCTAGTGGCAGTGAAATATAAATAAAGCCGGCAAAAAACATTTGTTTCACTCTTACAGAGACTTGTTTATTATGTGCAACAAATGCTATCAGGCAGATCATCAATATGAACCAAAACAATAATTTTAAACTGATTGAAAATCCAGCTTTAGATATTATTGCATCATAAGAAATATTTTGAATACCGAAAACAATTATAAATGTAAAGCCACAAAATGCAAAAAATCGTTTTATAAATAAATCGATTGTGACATTATGAATTTTTTCAACCAATTTAAAATATTCTGCCCAGCATCCAAAATGTACAATGGTAAATAAAATTAAAAAACTCCAAAAGTTCCATAACAAACCTACCAGCATTACTGCCACAAAAACAACAGCTGTTAACGAACGGGTTTTAAGTGTAGCCACATTTAATGCCATAAAATTATGCCTGGTTTTTATTACCTATTTCTTCTATCTCGGCTAAAAATGGATTAGCAGGATTTATGTAACCTTCTAATAAAGCTTCGTGGCCGGGTCTGTCAATATCTTTTTTACTTACTTTATCAAACGCATACAGCATACCGATTACCCCAATAATACCAACAGCGCCTAACCATACAGGAAAGCGGTCATCAATTTTTGACATGTCAATAGGTTGCCCCGGCTTACTGTAAAAATACAGCATGGTAATACCAATGCCGTTATTAATAAAATGGGCTGCAATACTTACCCAAATATTTCCGGTGCGGTAAAACAGCCAGCCTAAAATAAACCCTAAAACAAAACGTGGTACAAAGCCATCATAACTGCCGTGTATAGCACTAAAAATAATAGCGGTAATTACAATGGCCCAAACCGGTGCTTTTATCCAGCGGCTTAATAAATTTTGTAAGGCGCCTCTAAAAATGGCTTCTTCAAAAACTGCCGGTAATAATGCAACAATTAACATTGATACAATATAATCTCCCACACCATTCATACGGGCCATTACCTGCATTTGCCTGTTATACAATTCTTCGGCAGCCTTAAATTTTATTTGCCACTCTTTCGGAAAAGGAATTTGCTGCCACACTTCGCTTAATGCACCCACAATAAATAAAGCAAAAAACATTGTTGCAAATATTATTGCCAACTGCGGTATAGTGGGTACTTTAATAAATCCTAAATGCCTGATGGCTTTTCTGTGACAAATTTTTGCGTACAAAAAAGCGGGTAAAAAAAACATAAATAATGTAGAGATAAATTGCATTAAACGCAACGCATTGGCATTTTCGGGTTTTAAAACTGCTGCCATAAAACCTTCGCCGGTAAAATTGCGAAAATCTTTCATGTCAAATTTTCCAATTAAAGGAATAATGCTTGCAATGCCGCCAATAATTAATCCGCCCCCTGTTAATAATAATAAAATACCCAATTGCCCCCAGTATGTAAACCGCTTTGTTGCTATATGCGCCATAGATTGAAATTATATGTTGTAAATTTGCAGCAAAAATACGGGATTTGCCACGGAGGCACAGAAACACAGAATGGAATACAGGGAAATTGTTAATTAGGAATTTACGGTGACGAATTATTTTAAAACAACTAAATTTAAAAAGCCCCTTTAGGGGTTTGGGGTTTATGATAAAAATTGGAGAACATATTAGCTTACCGGATTTTCCGTTATTACTTGCACCTATGGAAGATGTGAGTGACCCGCCATTTAGAGCCGTGTGTAAAGACCATGGTGCCGATTTAATGTACACCGAATTTATAAGCAGCGAAGGTTTGATAAGAGATGCGATAAAGAGCAGAAAAAAGTTAGACATTTTTGATTATGAAAAACCTGTAGGCATTCAAATTTTTGGTGGCGATGAAGAGAGTTTATCGCTTGCTGCAAAAATTGTTGATGTTACCAATCCTGATTTGCTGGATATTAATTTTGGCTGCCCCGTAAAAAAAGTAGCACTTAAAGGTGCAGGTGCCGGCGTATTAAAAGATGTTGACTTAATGGTGCGGCTAACGGACGCCGTTGTAAAAAGTACCACTTTACCGGTAACTGTAAAAACCAGACTGGGTTGGGATGACAGCAATAGAAATATTGAAGAAGTGGCGGAACGTTTACAGGATGTGGGTATAAAAGCATTGGCTATACATGGCCGTACCAGGGCGCAAATGTATAAAGGCGAAGCCGACTGGACCTTAATCGCTAAAGTAAAAAATAACCCACGAATAAAAATTCCCATTTTTGGTAATGGCGATATTGACAGCCCCGAAAAAGCTTTGGAGTATAAAAATAAATATGGTGTGGATGGCATTATGATTGGCCGTGCCGCCATTGGTTACCCGTGGATTTTTAACGAGATAAAACATTTTGTAAAAACCGGTGAGCATTTAGCACCACCCACTATTGAAGACCGTGTGGCGGTTTGTAAAAAACATTTACATAAATCTTTTGAGTGGAAAGGACCCAAAGTGGGCATTTTTGAAATGCGCCGCCACTATACCAATTATTTAAAAGGAATGCCTGGCATAAAAGATTACCGCTTTAAATTAGTTACACTAGATACCGTGGAAGAAATTGATGCTGTGCTGGATGAAATTGTAATTAAATACAGTGGTTATACTTTTGAAAAAACACCTATAGAATTAATTAACTATCATGAAAAGTGCCCGGTGCTTTAAGATTTGGGTTTAATGAATTCTTTTATTGCATTTATATAAACATGCCCACGTTGCTCGGCAAAATAATCTGCAGCAAGTGCCAGCAAGGCCATAACGGCTAAGGTTAAACCAAAGCCTTTCCAAAATTGTTTGTCAATTTTATTTTTAAAATAGAAAAATAAAACAATGCCCGTTATCACCATTGCAATTTCTACCCAGCGGTAAATAATAAAATTTTTCATTACAGTTTCCATCCTGGGTATTTCTTTAGCAGTTGCATAAGCCACAGGCTCAAGACCAATGTTGTAAGCTATATCTGCACTTTGTTTACCGCTTCTTGCATAAACTGTGTAACCAGCAACTAGTTGTATAATACCCAAAACCAGCAATGGAATTACTGCACCTTTGAAAAGAGCAGTATTAGTTTTAATAAAAAAGAAAAATAGAACAGCCAGTATTATTGCTACAATACCAATTATAATAAACAAAAGGCTTTCCTGTTTTTCGGCTGTAAAATATTTATAAATAAAACTAAAATCGGTTTGACGCATACAACAAATTTATTGGGTCAGGGCGTTTATAATATCTTTATTAAATGGTTCAACGGTAGAACCAAAATAATTGATCAACCTTCCTTCTTCATCCACAATGTACTTACAAAAATTCCAGGCGGGTGGCTGATTATTCCATCCGTTTAAAGTGGAATCGGTAAGCCACTGAAATACTTTATTTTGATTAACCGATTTAACTACGCTGCTTTTACTCATGAGCGTAAACGTTACACCATAATTTCTTTTACAAAATTCAGCTATTGCTTTATCGTCTCCTTTTTCCTGTTCCTTAAAATCGTTTGCCGGAAAACCAATGATCACTAATTTATCTTTATTGGCTTCGTACAGTTTTTGCAGATCTTCGTATTGATCGGTATAGCCGCAATCGCTGGCTGTATTTACCAGGATTACTTTTTTGCCCTTCAGCGTTTCAAAAGAAAAAGGCGTACCATCAATCAAGGTATCTTTTAAAGTATAAAAAGAAACTGAAGCTGTTGCCTTTTCGTTAGAAAGCGCTTTGGTGTTTGTACCGGTAATCTTTGCCCACCACATCCATGCAGGATAAATTGCTTTTAATAATTTTTGTCTGTAAGTCATATTTATAGAGTTTCTGTTTGCAATTTCTACGTAAGTAAAAAAAACAATGATCAATAGTAAAAGAACAAATAAAAATCTTTTAAGTTTAGAATATAGTTTTAAGTTTTTCACCATTATCAATTATTCATTATTAAATTATCAATTACTTAATCACCCATTTAAACAAATTCAGTTTTCCCTTAAACGGAGGATACTTTATCGCCGGGTCAAACCAGGTTGGCGTTTTCATCACTGCTTTTTTATGGCTGAAAGTATCGAAAGAATTTTTGCCGTGGTAACTGCCCGTGCCACTAAAACCCCTGCCACCAAAAGGTAAGTTATGATTGGTTAAATGCCAGCTGGCATTATTAACACAGCCACCGCCAAAAGCCACACTGTTCAGCCAGTCTTTTTCTTTTGCATTGCTGGAAGTGAAAATATAAAATGCTAAAGGGTTTTTATTCTGCTCAATTATTTTTAGTGCTTCTTCTTTTGTGTTAAAAGAAATGATGGGCAATATCGGTCCAAAAATTTCATCTTTCATTATGGATGAATCTAAATTCACTTTATCCATAATAGTGGGCTCAATAAAGAGTTTGTTTTTATCAGTTCTCCCTCCCTGCAAAATATTACCCTGCGGTAAATAATTTACTAAACGGTTAAATTGTTTTTCGTTGATGATCTTGCTGTAGTTGTAACTGTCTTCCGGCTTATCACCAAAAAATTTTTGTATCGTTGTTTTTAAAGCAGCAACCAATTCATCTTTTTTACTTTCATGCACCAGCACATAATCCGGTGCCACACACATTTGCCCGGCATTGCTGTATTTTGTCATGGCAATTCTTTTAGCAGCTACTTTTATGTTAGCATCGCTTTCCACAACACAGGGGCTTTTACCTCCCAACTCTAAAGTAACCGGCACCAATCTTTCTGCCGCCATTTTATAAATTATTTTTCCAACCACTGTGCTGCCAGTATAAAACACATGATCAAAACTAAAGTTGTTCATCATCTCCGGAATTACTGTGGCGCCATCACCTTCGGTAAATAAGATATATTCAGGCGTAAAAGTTTCTTCAATTAATTTTTTCATTACTGCTGCAGTTGCTGGTGCAAATTCCGATGCTTTTAATACACAGCAATTACCAGCAGCAATTGCACCTGCCATTGGTGTCAATAATAATTGTAAGGGGTAATTCCACGGACCAATAATTAATACTGTACCCAGTGGTTCTTTCATCACAAAACTTTTAGAAGGCAGGTTCAGTAAATTTGTGGGTACCAGGTCGGGCTGCATCCATGCTTTAAAATTTTTAAGCGTAGCATTTATTTCACTCAATAAAAAACCGGTTTCGGTTACCCAGCATTCTTCGGGGCTCTTCTTTAAATCGCTGTATAAGGCGCCATGAAATTCAGTTTCGTATTTTAATAAAGCCGTTCTTAATTTTATTAATTGATCTTTTCTAAACGCATAAGGTTTTGTTGAGCCGCTTTCAAAATATTGCCGCATTGCCAAAAGTTGATTTATGTTTGCCATTACTACTAAATTTGCGGCAAGGTAATAAAAAAGCCCCCCAAATCCCCCAAAAGGGGACTTACGAACTTTTTAATAACTCATCTTTCTTTTAATTTAATAATTGCTCAAATAATTTTAAAATGACGGACGAACAATACATGCAGCAGGCCATTAAAGAAGCACAAAAAGCTTTTGATGCCGGCGAAGTACCCATTGGCGCCATAGTGGTACTGCATGATAAAATTATTGCCCGTGCCCACAACCAGGTGGAGTTACTGAACGATAGTACGGCTCATGCAGAAATACTTGCCCTAACCACTGCATTTAATTTTTTAGGCAGTAAATATTTACCCGAAGCTATATTGTATGTAACCATTGAGCCTTGCCTGATGTGCAGTGGCGCTTTGTACTGGAGCAAAATTGGAAAAATTGTTTATGGTGCCGATGATGATAAAAACAGTTACAGAAAATCTACCGGAGATAAAAATCCCTTTCATCCAAAAACAGAACTGGTGGGTGGTATTTTAAAAGAAGCATGTGCGGTGTTAATGAAAGATTTTTTTAAAGCAAGAAGATAGGTTTACTGCACCACTAATTTTTTCTTAACCATTTGCTGCTTTTGTTGTACTGCAATAAAATATATGCCGGGCTTTAGCGAAAACATTACCACTATATTTTCGTCGCCGCTTACCAAAAGCCGCTGGTCATTTCTTTCTACCTTTCCGGTAATACCAATTATTTGCAACTGAATAAGCCCGGCTTCAAATCCCTTTACTTCAAGTTCCACTTTATTTTTTGCCGGGTTAGGAAATAATTTTACCGAAGCTTTATCTTTTATAAATAGAGAATCTGCAGATTTTTTTTGTACTGTAGCTTTAGTGTTTTGCAAACTGTCGGGCAAATTATTACCCACGGGGTTTTGTGCAAACCCTTTACAAATTCCCAAAAACGTAAAAAACAGTATAATAAATTCTTTCATTTTAAAATTGAATAGGAAACCAATAACGTAAATTTGTGGACTATATTTTGTAATAATATCTTAAAACTTAAAAACTATGGCATTTACATTACCGGCTCTGCCTTACGCACACGAAGCATTGGAGCCACATATCGACACTACCACCATGCAAATACATCATGGCAAACACCACCAGGCTTATGTAGATAATTTAAACAAAGCCATTGCCGGTACCGAGCATGAAAATAAAAGCCTTGCAGATTTAGTAAAACATGCAGGCAGCATATCACCTGCAGTTCGCAATAACGGTGGCGGCCACTGGAACCACAGTTTTTTTTGGGAAAGCCTTGCACCTAATGCAGGCGGCACCCCATCAGGCAAATTAGCCGATGCAATTACTGCAGCTTTTGGCACCTTTGATGCTTTTAAAGAAAAATTTGCTGCAGCCGGAATGACGAGGTTTGGAAGTGGCTGGGCATGGCTGATTGTTAAAGATGGTAAATTAGAAATTTCATCAACACCCAACCAGGATAATCCTTTGATGGATATTGCAGAAGTAAAAGGCACCCCAATTTTAGGTTGCGATGTTTGGGAGCATGCTTACTATTTAAAATATCAAAATCGCCGTGCCGATTATTTAGCCGCCTTTTGGAGTGTGGTTAATTGGAAAAAAGTGGCAGAAAGATTTGAAGGAGCGTAGCCCCTCCGCCCCTAAATGAGAAATGTTCCGAAGATTATGTTTTATATTTTTTGTACCAAGCTTTAGTAATTCTATTTTACTTCAGTGGCACAGTTTATCCTGAAAAACGAAGGACACTCTTGTACAGAATAACTTTACTCAACATCTTAAATTCATAGCTGTAATCTTAACTGGTTACAGTTTTTTTATTGATACCCTTCACCAGGTTCTGCATATTATAAAATTCACCACAAAAAATCATCCCATGCATTTGCATTTATAATTGAATATTGAAAGTTGAGTATTGAATATTTTTTCGCAATCAGTATGCTGCAACAAAACCCTCCAAGGGTTTTAATCATAAACTTTGCAGACATTAAACTAAACCCTTGGAGGGTTACAAATTACGGCACCGGGTCGTGCCCGTGTCCTCCCCAAGGATGACATCTTGCAATTCTTTTTACAGTAAGCCATAAACCTTTTATGGGTCCATATTTTTTTAAAGCCTCAATACCATAATGAGAGCAGGTGGGTGTATAGCGGCATTTACTGCCCAGCCATGGCGAAATGATCCACTGGTACAGTTTTATTAAAAATATAAACGGCCAGCTAAGTATTTGTAACAGTTGTTTCATTTATAATTTTTAATACCCGTTTTATTACCGCTGTTATTTTCTCAAAAATTAATTCGTATTCTGGTAATTCGTTGCCGGTGTAAATAATAAAGACTGCTAAATTTTTATTGCGGATATTAATTTTATCGGAAAGTATATTTTTTTGCAACCGCCAGGCTTCTCTAATTAATCTTTTAATACGGTTCCTGTCAACTGCTTTTTTAAAATGTTTTTTGCTAACACTAAAAGCAGTTTGTAAATTATTTTTTGTGAGGCTTCCAGGTGGAGCTTCCAGGTACAAAACACGAAAAGGAAAAACTGAAAACGATTTACCTTCTTTAAATAATTGCTCAATAGCTTTACGGCTTTTGAGTTTATCGTTTTTACCTAATGTATATCGTTGTTTATTTTCCAAATTGTATCTGGAAGCTCCAGCTTCCAGTACTTAAACACTGCAAGTTTTGGCTTGTAACTACAAAATTAAAAAAGCCCTTCAATAGTAAAGGGCTTAAATGTATTTTAATTTCTGCCAACCGGCAGAGATTGAGCGGTTTTATTTCTTATCGCCGTGTTCGCTGCTAACAGTAAGTTTATGGCGGCCTTTTTTTCTGCGGCTTGCTAATACTTTACGTCCGTTTACACTTTCCATACGCTTGCGGAAACCATGTACCGATTTTCTGCGGCGTTTATGGGGCTGATACGTTCTTTTTTTACCTGGCATTGTTTAAATTTTTTCCTTTTACAAAATAATTTTTCTAAAACATCCATCAGGACACCATTCCCGGGGATTGTGAAAGGACGGCAAAAGTAAGGGAAAATGTTGAAAGTTGAAGGTAGATTGTTGAAAGTTTTTGGATCCTAAAGGCTCAAATGAGTAGATTTTATTTCTTTTCCGTAAAAATTAGTGGCATGGCTGTCAAAATCTTCGGTGGAGTCAGTTGTAAAAAAAGAGATTTGGCCATTTTTGCTGCATTTGGCCTCCATTTCGGGGTGCCGGCTTAAATATTCCTGCAGGCTGTCGGCCACAATTTTTCCCTGCGATAAAACCTGCATACCCTGTGGTGCAAATTGTTTTATTTTCTCTATTAATAATGGATAATGGGTGCAGGCCAGTAAAATGGTATCAATACCCGGTGATTGTGAAAGCAGTTTATCAATATCTTTTTTTACAAAATAATCGGCGCCGGCACTTTGGTATTCATTATTTTCAATAAGCGGCACCCACATGGGGCAGGCCTGCTGGTACACTTTTATTTGAGGATAAAATTTTGCAATTTCTATGGGATAAGAATTGGATTGAACCGTTCCGCTGGTACCCAATATACCCACGTTATTTGTTTTAGAAAAGCTGCCAATAATTTCTGTTGTAGGTCTTATAACTCCAAGCACTCTTTTATCTGCACCCATTTTTGCCAAATCGTTTTGCTGTATGGTACGCAATGCTTTTGCCGAGGCCGTGTTACAGGCCAATATAACTAATGAACAGCCCTGGCTAAAAAACCATTGTACACATTGTAAGGTATACTGATAAACCGTTTCAAAACTACGAGTACCATACGGTGCACGGGCATTATCACCCAGGTATAAATAATCGTATTGCGGCAACTGGTCAACTATTTCTTTTAAAACAGTTAAGCCGCCGTAGCCGCTGTCGAATACTCCAATGGGGCCTTTATTCATGTATCAAAAATACAAAAGCCACTCCGTTTTAAAGGAATGGCTTTTTGTAAATATATTTTTGCAAAGTAATTATTGTTTCGCAGGAGGAGTTGCTGGTTTTACCGGTGCTTTTGGTGCGTCAACAATACCTAATTCTTTTTTTACCAAAGGCAAGATATCATCTCCCGGAGGGCCAACTAAAACTGAATTAATATCCAGCACATAAGAATAGCCGCTTTTTTTAGCTACCGATTTTATGGCATCCATAGCTTTTTGCTGTATAGGTGCAAATTTTTGTTGTGCAGCCTGCTTTGCTTTTTCCTGTGCTTCGTTATTAAAACCCTGTACCCTTTGAATTAATTTAATGAGTTCATCTCTTTTAATTTCCTTCATGCTTGCATTTAATGTAGCAGAGTCTTTAATAAACTGGGCGCTTTTGTCATTGGCTTCTTTTTCCAAATCATCATATTGCTTTGCAAGAGATTCCTGGTATTCCTGTAATTCTTTATTGGCCTTTTGAGTTTCAGGCATAGCTGCAATTACTTCGTCAGTATTTACATAACCAATTTTTGTTTGTGCTGAGGCACTTAAAAATCCTAACGCCATTACACCAGCTACGATTAATTTTTTCATTGTTTTTTTTGTGTTTACTTTTTTATATAGTTTGTTTTTTTATGGTTTTGGCTGCATAGCGGCCAGGTATTAACATTTTATTTTACACCCAGGTTTCTCAGCACTTCATCACTCTTGTCTAATTTTGGGTCGGCAAAGATAACGGTAATTCCTTCACTTTTATCCAATATAAAATCATATTGCCTGTCCACCGCCAATTTTTGAACGGCATTGTAAACCTTATCCTGTATGGGTTTTATCAGTTCCTGCCTTTTTTTAAACAGATCTCCTTCAAAACCAAAGCGTTTCTTCTGTAAATCCCTTAATTCTTTTTCTTTGTTATATAACTCGTCTTCTCTTTTCTTTTTTAATTCGTCGCTCAGCATCACCTGCTCCGCATCATATTCTTTAATCATCTTATCTACCATAGTTTGCTTTTGATCAATTTCCTGCTGCCATTGATCGCTGAACTGGTCCAGTTTTTTTTGGGCTTCTTTATAATCAGTTAGTTTTTCTAAAATATATTTAGAATCGATAACAGCGTAGCGCTGGGCATTGCCGGCAGTAGCAATAAGCAATAAGCAAAAGGCAATAGGCAAAAGTTTTTTCATCGCAAATTTTTTTACAAATTAACTAATAAACAAATTAACCAATTTTATTCGGGTTCCTGACCAAGCATAAACGTAAATTTAGCAGCGCCTTTTAATCCACCTGCCTGATTGTACCTGTCAAACCCAATACCATAATCGAAGCCCAGCAAACCAAACATAGGTAAAAAGAAACGCATACCCACACCGGCAGAACGGCGTAGTTTAAAAGGATTATAGCTTTTAAAATCGTACCATCCATTTGCTGCTTCAAAAAATGCTAAGCCGTAAATAGTGCTGCTGGCACTGGTGCTAAACGGATAGCGCAACTCCATGGTGTATTTATTAAAAATGGTAAAGTATTGGTTTGAAGAAACATTATCCGGGTTAACCCTTGGATTGGATGAAGAATATACCGGGTAACCACGATGAGCAATAATATCGTAACCCAGCAAAGCAAAGTTGTTGCTTAAGCCGGCATCACCCACCTGAAAACGTTCGAATGGTGAAATATCAAGTTTAGAATTATACCTTCCAATAAAACCATATTTAGCAGCAGCTTTTAAAATAAATTGTTTATTCTTATCAGCTCCTCTTGCCCTGCCAATGGGTACATACCACTCGCCGTTAAAACGCCATTTATGAAACTCGGGTAATGCATAAGGATTTGTTGCCGAACCAGAATTGATGCCTAAGGCAGAATAAGGTAAAGTAAACTGGCTGCTCAATAAAAAGTTAGAGCCACTGGTTGGAAATATCGGATTTGGCCCTGCACTATTACGCACCAGTGCAATTTTTAAACTTACATTGGTAGAGGTTCCATCGCTTAATCCTGCAAATATATTTGGATAATTTTTTAGTTTGTATTGCTGTACATTAAGGGCATAAATTAAATTAAAGTAATCATCGGGCCATTTTAACTGCTTGCCCAGCGATATGCTAAAGCTGCTTGTTTTTACATAAGAGGTATCGCCGCAGGATTTACAATATTGCCCTGTAAACTGGTTGTAGGCATTAGAATATCTTGTATTAGAATAACCTATAGTAAATGAATTACGTTTTTTTCCACCCAGCCATGGTTCAGTAAAAGAAAAGTTATAAGAGCGGAAAGCTTTACCATTAGATTGTATCCTTGCACTCAATTTTTGCCCGTCGCCAGATGGTAAAGGATCCCAGGTAGATTTTTTTCGGATATTTTTTATAGAGAAATTATTGAAGGTAATACCTAACGTACCCGTTAAGCCGATGCCACCTCCAAAACCTGCAGAGAGCTCTAATTGATCGGCAGATTTTTCTTCAATTTCCCAGTTAATATCCACCGTACCATTATCTGCGTTAGGTACCACATTAGGATTAATTTTTTCAGCATTTATAAAACCAAGCTGTCCTAATTCTCTTTGTGTGCGTATAATATCGGCACGGTTGAATTTTTCGCCTGGTACGGTTCTTAACTCACGGCGTATAACATAATCTTTTGTTTTATCGTTGCCCGAAATGGTGATGTTGCCATAAGTTGCCTGTGCGCCTTCGCTCATTCTTACTTCAAAATCGATAGTATCTTTATTTACGGCTGTTTCTACAGGATCTATCCTAAAATAAAGGTACCCGTCATCCATATACAAACTTTGCACATCGCCGCCTTCGGCAGATACCTGTTTGCCCAGGCGCTTGTTTAATAAATCTAAATTATATACATCGCCTCTTTTAATACCCAGCACCATATTTAAAATAGAATCAGAATATTTTGTATTCCCCTTCCAGGTAATATCTCCAAAATAATATTTGCGGCCTTCGTTTACTTTTAAAAATATATTCAGGTTATTTTTTACATCGTAAATAGCAGTATCGCCAACAATCACCACATCTCTGTAACCCTGTGAGTTGTAATAATCGAGTACGCTTTCTTTATCTTCTGTGTATTTTTTATCGCTGAATTTTCCGGAACTTAATTTTAAACGAACGTAGGGGTCAATAATTTCTTTTGTTTTTGTTAAGGAAAGAAAACCAACATTATTAATGTATTCCTTAAATGTCATTTTTTTTGCAGAATCGCCGTAAGGATTTTTTACCGATATGGGATATAATGTAAACCGAGGCATTTCTTTTGTGCCCTTCATTTGCTTTTTAAGCTTTTGCTCTGCCAGGGTTTCGTTACCGCTAAAGTTTACTGAGTTTATTTTTACTTTGTTACCCTTGGTAATAAAAAAGGTTAATGAAATAGCATTATTTAAAGCCGTCATTACTTCTTCCTCCACTCTAATATCTACATTTCGGTAACCTTTTTCATAATAAAATTTACGAATGGCCTCAACAGCGCTTAACCTCATATTTTCTGTTACCACTCTTTCTTTTACCAGGGCCACTTTAGTTTCCAAATCGTCCCTTTCGCCTTTTTTTACACCTACAAATTTAAATGCGGCTAACCGTGGCCTTTCAGTTAATTCAAAATGAACATATAAATCTCTGTCCACTAATTTTGTAAAAGAAATTTCAATATTGGAGATAAGGCTTTGCTTCCATAATTTGGCGATGGCTTTTCCAAAAACATCGGTGCCGGGTATTAAAACTTTATCGCCTACTGCAAGGCCCGAAATAGAAATAATTAAATTTTGATCGAAAGCTTTTGTACCGCCAACAGTAATACCGGCAATGGTATATTCCTTAGGTGTTTTTGAATTAAATATTTCCTGTAATGCAGGATCAACAGATACAGGAGGATCAACCTGGGCACTGGCAATTTGACTAAAAAATAAGACAGTTACGATAAAAAAAATCCTTTTGTAAATAAGGTGCATCAATTGGTATTTTATGAGCGGCAAATTAAGCCCATTAATTAAAACTATTTGTTAATCTTAGTGGTTTAGAAGTTTAGGGTTTAAAAGTTTAGAAATCTAAATTTTCAACATTAAGCTTTCAACTTTTCACCTGTTCGCTTGTCTTTCCAAACCTCCGTTCCCGGTTTTGGTAGTCCAAAATGGCTTCGTATAAATTTTCTTTTCTAAAATCCGGCCAAAGTGTATTTGTAAAATATAACTCTGCATAGGCAAGCTGATACAGTAAAAAGTTGCTTATGCGGTATTCGCCGCTTGTTCTTATCATTAATTCCGGGTCGGGAAACTGGCTGGTACACAAGTATTTTTGAATAGTTTCCTGGTTAATATCTTCTGGTTGTAAATTATTTTGCTTTACATCTATCGCTATATTTTTTATAGCTGTATTAATTTCCCAGCGGCTGCTGTAACTTAATGCCATAATAAGATTTAAGCCGGTATTAGTACTTGTTTCCAGTATAGCTTCGTCCAGTTCTTTTTTAGCTAAAACCGGCAGCATATCTACAGCTCCAATAACGTGAAGCCTGATATTATTTTTATTAAGTGTAGGCACTTCTTTACGAATGGTATCTACCAGTATCTCCATCAGGCCGCTCACTTCATACGCAGGCCTGTCCCAGTTTTCGGTACTAAAGGCATAGAGCGTAAGATATTCAATACCCAGTTCAGCA